>JANWJA010000072.1 GCA_025449615.1 Methyloceanibacter sp. | reverse complement strand
GGGCGGCACGCTCCGCGCCAGGCCGCTCTTCTGGCAGGTCTTCCTCTGCCTCATCGTTATCGCCGGAAGTGTCTTTCTCGTTCTGTCCAACGAGCCGGATTGCCTAGTTGCCGGTTGTCATGACTTGCTTCAAGAGCTCAGGCCCGACTGAGACTTCCCCGGTGAAGGGTCGGCTGTAGCTCGCGATCAGCAAGATCGCCACGGCAACGCCGGTCGAAAACAGCCCGAGCGCGATCGCGGCCGTCAACCGATTGTCGCTGTGCACCATGGCGATAGCGATCAGCGTGCACAGCGCTTGTAGCAATAGCCCCGCCCACTTCACCGAGCTGACCGCCGATTGACTGACGATGATGCGTTGGCGCCTTGCATCGAGCGCAGTCTGCAGCGCCCTTAAAATTTCCTGCTGAGCCATCTTTTGCCCGTCGTCGGCCGCTGTCACGGCGATCGTCGTCTTCAGCGCATCGATCAAATGGGAGGGGAGGGCGGTGAAATCGGCGCGCTGGTGCGCCATTGACGGCCATTCTTGATTGACGGCGACATCGATATGCTGGCTGACAAGGGCGCGAAGTCTTGCGTCTTGCTCAGGTGGAAGGTTCTGAGACAACAGCACGACCGCACGAAGCGCGCTGGCCTCAGTGGCAACCGACAATTTTGCCTTATCGAAATCGCTCCACACTTGAGCGGCGGTAAAACCGATGAGGAGGGCGAAGAGGATGCCGAGCGGCGGCAGCATGCCCGGCGACAGGGCTTTGAAGGCTTTGGCGCGATCATTTACCGCCAAGCGCGTGACCACGAAAAGGATGGCAGCGGCGAACAGATACGTGCCGATGAAGACGAGAAGCGCCATCCAAAAGACAGGCAGATTCAGCAACCAGTCGCTCATTGTGTTCCTCCTTGTGCCGTCACGCTCTCGGTTTCGACATACGCCGCATTTGCGCCTCGACGAGTCTTGGCATGAACGCATTGAGAAGGAAAAGCGGGCGGAGCAGGAAAGGCTTGATGACGGTCCGCGATCCTCTGGAGACACCAGAATAGATTGCCTCGGCCGCCTCCTCTGGTGACAGCACGGGCAGCATTTTGGTGGCCTTGGGCACGTTCTCGCGGCTTCCTGGATTGTGCTGCCAATAGGAGCTCTCGACCATGCCAAGAACGACAAGGGTGATGGCGATCCCCTTGCCACGCAGTTCGGTGCGCAGCGCCTCGGTGAAGCCGGAAAGCGCGCGGCGCGCGGCGGTATAGGCTGAAGCATTCGGCCAGACGAGATAGGAGGCGGGAGAGGCGATGCAGGCGATGCTGCCGCTTCCCCGGGCGAGCATGGCTGGCAGCAACGCCCGCGTCATATAGAAAGCGGCAAGATAAGGCAGCGCGATCATGGCGCGGGCATCTTCGGGGCTCGTCTCGAGGAAGGGCAGCCAGCGTCCCGCCCCGGCATTATTGATCAGAATATCAGGCGTTCCGAGCTCCCGGCCGATGCGTTGGCCAAGCTCGCTTACGGCATCGGAGTCGGCGAGGTCGATCGGGTAAGGGCTCGCCATGCCGCCTGCCTGCCGGATCTCGCCAGCTACAAGGTCCAGACGGTCCTTGCTCCGTGCCAGCAAGACGACCTTGGCGCCCTGACTTGCGTAGAGCTTGGCAGTTGCCTCGCCGATTCCGCTCGACGCCCCGGTAATCACCACAAGACTGGACGCCATTGGATTTCCTCCACCTGCCCCCGGCGCGCTCAAACGTTTCGAATTGGAGCAAGCACTGTGTCTTTCCAGCTACAGCCAAGCATCAACCTCTAGCTGCGGCCGTAAAGGCACTGCCATGCAGCTTCGGGCCGGACTATCCTAGCGCATCATTCGGTTGTTTGAGGGAGGCGTTTCATGAGGTCGCTGTGGCGGTTCGCGGTTGTTGCTTTGATTGCGGCGGTGATTGGCATGGCGCAAGGGTCGCCAGCTTCGGCCGCGTGTACGGGGTTCTCGGGAACTGCCGACGGGTTCGATAGGGAGACAGCGATCTCGCGCGCACAACTCGCGCTTGCCGATGCCGTCGCAGGCTTCAAGGCCGAGAAGAAACTGAGCGCGATCACGGTGAGTGGCATGAAAGCCAAGCCGCAGCCTTATTGGCGTGACAGCGTCTCTGCCGACCTGTTCCGCGGGCCCCCTATCGTGAAATCGAATTCCTACACGATCTGCTGGACCGGCGTGATCTCGCCCTATGTCTGCACGTCGGGCGCCAAGGTCTGCTACTAGACTTTAGAGATTGATCTCATCCTCCGGGGCGGGGTCGCATCCCGGAGATGTTGTGCCGCGCGCAGACTTACGCGTGGGCCGGGATCAGCAGCGCCGTGGTCTTTGGCCGCTGCATCAGCAGCACCAGCGGCAAGATGGCGAGCGTTACCAATCCGATGAACCAGAACAGATCGACGAAGGCGAGCATCTGCGCTTGCCGCCCGATCTCCTGCGCCATCGCAACGACGGTTACTGGCGATTGCGGGTTCAGTCCTTGCGCCGCGATGTAGGGCGGCAGCGCCGGATTGAATGGGCTGATATGGGCGATCAGGCCATCCCAATGCACCTGGCCTTGGCGGACAAAGAGCCAGCTCACCACGGCGATGCCGACCGAAGATCCGATTCCCCGCATCAATGCGTAGAGACCGGCGGCCTCGTCGAGTTTGCTGTCGGAGATACTGCCGAAGGCAATGGCGGTCAGCGGTACGAAGAACAGGCCCATGCCAATGCCCGCGATGATCCCGGGCGAGGCTATGGCCCAGGCGTCGGCCTGTAGCGAGAGGCCTGCCATCTGGATGGTGCCCACCGCCGATAGGATGAGGCCGGCAGCCACGAGCAGGCGCTGGTCGATGTAGCGAATGAGAAATTGCCCTGTGATGGCGAGGGTGATGGCGGATGCGATGGCGCGCGGGACGAACAGCATACCGGCGTTCATCGGCGGATAGCCCATGAGACGTTGGGTTAGCAGTGGCAACAGCGCGACGGTGCCGAACAGCGTGATGCCGTAGGCAGTGATGGCAATGAGTCCCGCCAGGAAGTTGCGGTTCTTGAGCAGAGAAAGATCGACAATGGCGCCTGGCCGGTTCCAGGCGTGCATCAGGAAGGCCACGCTGGCGAAGATGGTGACGGCGGTGAAGACCTGGATCAGGCGGGAGTTGAACCAGTCACGGGTCTGGCCCTGATCGAGCACGAATTGCAGCGAGCCCACAGCCAGGACCAATAGAATGAGGCCGATCCAGTCGGTCTTCATGAAGCGAATTGCGGTTTGCGGCAGGTGGCCCATCGCGAGGAGAAGGGCGAACAGGCCGATGGGCACGTTGATATAGAACACCGCACGCCAGACGAAGGTTTCGGTCAGCCAACCGCCGAAGGTTGGCCCGAGCACCGGCGCCACCATGATGCCGAGGCCGAAAATGGCGAGCGCCTGGCCGGCCTTCGCGCGCGGGAAGGCGTCGAGCAGGATGGCCTGGCTCAAAGGCACCAGCGGCGCGCCCATCAGTCCTTGCGCCAGCCGGAAGATGACCATGGCCTCGAGGCTCCAGGCGAGACCGCACAGCGCCGAGGAAATGACAAAGCCTAGGATCGAGAAGATGAGGAGGCGCCTACGTCCGAGGCGCGCGGAGAGATAGCCGGTGAGTGGCATCACAATGGCGGCGGAGACGAGGTAAGAGGTCAGCACCCAGGTGATCTGATCGGAGGTCGCGCCAAACGAGCCCAGCATATGCGGGATGGCGACGCTGACGATGGTGATGTCGAGCACCTCGAGAAAGGCAGTCAGCACCACCGCCACGACCAGCGCCACCGATGGCCGCTTTTCAGGCGGCGGGGGTGGGGGAGGCGGTGCGGAGCGAAGCGGGGGTTTCGGTGGACGCGACTTGGCGCCGCCGAGATTGCGCCGACTCATTTGCTTTCCTGGGTCGTGTCTACCGTGACTGTGGCGCTAGCGCCCACGCGAAGGGGTTCCGCAGGATCGTGCGGAGGATTGGTGATCCTGATCCGCACCGGGAAACGCTGCGTGACCTTCACCCAGTTGCCGGTGGCGTTCTCTGGCGGCAGCACCGAGAAAGTGGCGCCGGAGCCGGCGCTGATGCTCTCCACCACGCCGTCAAATGTGGCGCTCGGATACATGTCGAGGCGCACCGTCGCAGGCTGCCCGAGCCGGATGCGGGCGAGATCGGTTTCCTTGAAATTTGCGTTCACCCACCATTCGTTAGATCCGATAATGGCGAACAGCGGGGTTCCAGCCTGGATGGTGGCGCCCGGGCGCAAGCTGACATTCGATACGATGCCGTCGGTCGGCGCGATGACGTGAGTCTTGACCCGGTCATGGGTGGATTTGGTCAGGCCGGCAGCGGCCGAACGCAGCTGCACGGTCGGCGTGGTCACGGTCAGCTGCTTGTCTTGAGCGGCCTCGAAATCGCTCTCGGCGTCCCTGTAAGCTTTGAGCGCGTCATGCCATCCGGAGACCGCGCTGCTCATCCCTGAGGAGGGCGAGGTGCTATCGCCTTGCGCATCCTTGGCCTCTTGGTAGGTCTTCAACGCGTCTTCGAGGGCTTTGCGCTTATCTTCGAGCGTGTTGGCGGCTTGCTTCAGATTGTCGGCGGCGGTGCCTGCGGCAGCGACCGCGGAGTCGAACTGAGCGCGGGCATTGCGCAGACCGGCATCGTAGAGAGTGGGGTCAATGTCGAACAGCGGGTCGTCGGTCTGCACGGCGTCGTCGGTGGTGACGTAAACCCTGATCACGGGGCCGGAGACTTCGCTTGCTACCCGAACGATATCGGACCCGACATAGGCGTTGTCGGTCGAGGGGTAGAGCTCGCTATGGCGCCAGTAAACGACGGCGAAGCCAATCGAGCCGAGAATGACTAGCAGAAGCGCGACCCAGCGCAAGGTGGCGAACAAATTGCCAGGTCTGGTGCGAGAGTCCGTCGAGGCGTCTTGGTTCACCTTACATCCTATCCAGGTTGCAGCAGGGAATGGCGTGGCTGCCGTGGCTGTTCTCTAGAACGCAATTCGCGGCGAAGCACGGCGGAATAATGGCCGAGGATTAAACCGGATAGAGGCTCGCCGCAACATTCTCGTTATTTGCCATGTGGAGCGCCAGTTTGCCGCAAGTTCACGAATAGGGACGACTTTGCCGGGCCTTAAGGGCGCAAGTTCTTGCTTTAGAGCCACTTGCGTTATGTTATGATTAGAATCACAATTAGTCATATTTCAGTGGGCGCCCGAGTCCTTAACGGCCACGTCGATTCGCGCCCCAAGTTTCAGTGAAAAGTTGATCCAGTCGGTACGGCGTTGGGAACTGCAGAAGTTCCCAGTCCCTGCTGCACGTTTGCTGCTGTTCATCGGCGTTACGACTTTCAAACCGGGAGGGCGAAAGAAATGCATTCGAAATTGATAGCGCGGCTGATGGGGCCGGTCTTGCTCGTCATGGGGTTAGGCATGGCGCTCGGGCTTTGGCTGAGCCCCGACATCTTTAACGGCGTCATGAGAGACTTCATGGGGAACCTCGCCATCATCTGGCTGGTCGGCATCCTGATGCTGGTGGCGGGCATCGCCATCATCAATACCCATAATCTCTGGATCGGGGATTGGCGGGTGATCATCACCTTGCTCGGCTGGCTGGCCATCATTGTCGGTGTCCTCAGGCTCTTGCTCCCAGGAAAGGTTCAGGGGCTTGGCGATCGCATGATGGAAAGTCATGCCGGGCCCATCCTCGGCACCATCGCGCTCATCGTCCTTGGCGGTATTCTCTCGGCGATGGGTTACGAAGACGAGTGCAAGAAATATTGCAGCGCGATGCCGGCCAAATCGTCGGCACCTTCCCGCGCGGCCAAGCCGACGCGGAAGGCGGCACGACGGCGGCGGCGCAGATAGCGCCTTCACGTTTTTCGGGTTCGTGGCCGGCGGCAAGATTGATTGTCGCCGGTAGCAAGCCTCTGCTCTGACGCACAATCTGATCCAAAAAGTCTGCAACTTTTCGGGATTATGCTAAACTGGCTTTATTCCGAGGGGAGCCCCGGGGAGGGGCTGAGAGTCCGCTTGCCTTGTTAGGAGGCCCTGCGGAGACCCTTTGAACCTGATCCGGGTCGTGCCGGCGAAGGGACTGGGATTTTTCGGCCCCGAGCCTCGCTTGCCCCGGCTGCCTCCCAAGGAGCATGCCGATGAACAAGCAGATCTCTGTCAAAGACATTCAGCCCACCGAGGTGACCAAAGGGCCACTCTCCGGCAGCCGCAAGGTCTATTCGGCGCAGGATGGGCATGGCGACCTTCGCGTACCCTTCCGCGAGATTGCGCTCAATGGGGGCGAGCCTCCGTTCCGGGTCTATGACACGTCAGGCCCCTATACCGATCCCGACGCGAATATCGATGTGCGCTGCGGGCTGCCTCCGTTGCGCGCGGCTTGGATCGAAGAGCGGAGCAAGGGCAAACTCGTCACCCAGCTCGAATTCGCGCGCGCCGGGATCGTCACTAAGGAGATGGTCTCTATCGCGCATCGGGAGACTATCGGGCGCGTTCGCGCAGCCGACGAGGCAGAAGTGCGGCTCGCCGACGGGGAAAGCTTCGGCGCTGAGCTGCCGGCCTTCGTGACGCCTGAGTTTGTCCGCAGCGAGGTCGCGCGCGGCCGCGCCATCATCCCTGCCAATATCAAGCATCCGGAATCCGAGCCGATGATCATCGGCCGGAACTTCCTCACCAAGATCAACGCCAATATCGGCAACTCCGCCGTCACCTCTTCAGTCGAGGAGGAGGTGGAGAAGATGGTGTGGGCAATCCGCTGGGGCGCCGACACGGTGATGGACCTCTCCACGGGCAAGAACATCCATGCGACGCGGGAATGGATCTTGCGCAATTCGCCGGTGCCGATCGGCACGGTGCCGATTTATCAGGCGCTGGAGAAGGTGCATGGCGATCCGGTCAAGCTCGATTGGGAGTGCTATCGCGACACGCTGATCGAGCAGGCCGAGCAGGGCGTCGACTATTTCACCATCCATGCCGGCGTGCGGCTGAAATATATCCATCTCACCGCGAAACGCGTGACCGGCATCGTCTCGCGCGGCGGCTCGATCATGGCCAAATGGTGTCTGTCGCATCACAGAGAGAGCTTCCTCTATGAGCGCTTCGACGAGATCTGCGACATCATGCGGAAATACGATGTGTCATTCTCGCTCGGCGACGGTTTGCGTCCAGGATCGATCGCGGATGCCAATGACGCGGCCCAATTCGCGGAGCTCGAGACGCTTGGCGAGCTGACCAAGATCGCTTGGGGACGCGGCTGCCAGGTGATGATCGAGGGGCCCGGCCACGTGCCGCTGCACAAGATCAAGATCAACGTGGAGAAGCAGCTCGAGGAATGCGGCGAGGCGCCGTTCTATACGCTGGGTCCGCTCGTCACCGACATCGCGCCGGCTTACGACCACATCACGAGCGCGATCGGGGCGGCGATGATCGGCTGGTTCGGTACCGCCATGCTTTGCTACGTGACGCCGAAGGAGCATCTCGGCCTTCCCAACCGCGACGACGTCAAGGCCGGCGTGATCGCCTACAAGATCGCGGCCCACGCGGCCGATCTTGCCAAGGGGCATCCGGGCGCGCAGGCCCGCGACGATGCCCTGTCAAAGGCGCGGTTCGAATTCCGCTGGGAGGATCAATTCAACCTCTCGCTCGATCCGGATACGGCGCGGTCCTATCACGACGAGACCATGCCGAAAGAGGCGCACAAGCTCGCGCATTTCTGCTCGATGTGCGGGCCGAAATTCTGCTCGATGGAGATCACGCAGCAGGTGCGCGACTATGCTGCGGCGCTGGCGGAGAAAGAGGCTGGCATGGCGGAGATGAGCGCGAAGTTCTTGGAGAAGGGTGGCGAGGTTTATGTGGAGGAGGACGATC
>JANWJA010000071.1 GCA_025449615.1 Methyloceanibacter sp. | reverse complement strand
TCGGCCTTGCCCGCAATCTCCCATGTGGTCAGCGGATCTTGTTTCTTGGCGAGCTCGAGCCAGGCGGCAATGGCCGCGTCTTCAGAGGCTTCCTGCGAGCTCAAGAAGCCTTGGCCGCTGCCTTCAATCGGATTGCCGTGACATTCGAGATTGGGCGGCGGTGTCGCGGGCGCTTCCTGGTCGCCCGGCATGCCCTCCTCCGCGGCCGGATCGTTGCCCGGAGCCTGATCGCCATTTTGCGCGAGGAGAGGCGACGAAAGCGCCACGATCAAACCGGCCGCCAAGACAAATCGGCACGCAACACTACTCGACATTCTTCCCCCTCCCCAGTCCTGCTTTTGTTTTTAGCCCGAAGGCTTGTCCTTGCAGTTCGGCGCATAGGTAAAATCGCCGGTATCTTTCAACGGCTCGCACGGGCTCATCGCGTCCGACGGCGGCGCCTCGACGGATGCCCCGAGCGGCTCGACGCAGAGCACGTGCCCCGTGACGGGATTCACTTCGGCCTTGCGGCATTCAGGCGCGGCCGGCTCCGCTTCGCCCGCCGCGAATGCAGGCCCGGCAAGCGCAACGATTGCGGCAACTCCCAACATTAGTGGTCTGATGTGCATGACATTCTCCTTGTGTCGCGCAGCATAGCCAAGGATGCGGCTTCCGGCGACACGATTTCTCAAAGCTAGCAGGCAATTCTGGATGCCAAATACGATAAGGGCCCGCGAGATTTCGCGGGCCCTTACGTCATCGCGAGTAGACGGAAAGTCTAGCCGCGATGCTCCTTCTGATAAAAGGCCTCGGCTTTCGTGAGATGGGTCGCCGGGTCCTTCATGAAGGTCTCTTTGGCGTTGTCGCTGCCGAAGCAATAGGTCTTGCCCTGATAAGAGCCGTTGATCGAGCAGTCGGTCTTGATCTGCTTATGCTGTGCCAGTCCTTCGGCGCAGAGATTGTTGAACTCGCCCGTTGCCGCATAAGCGGCCGTGGTGAGCCCAAGCGCGAGAGCGGCTGCGAGCAGGGTGTGAGTCTTAAGCATGGTGAACCTCCTTGCGTTGACCCCCAGCGCAGCTAAAACGCCTCGCCTCGACACCGGTTCCCCTAAAACTGTCGCGAAACTATAGCTCGCTTAATAACGGGAAAGGGCGCAGTGTGAGGAAAGTGCGTGGGTGACCCGTCCGGTGAGTATGGTCACCTCTTGTGGCGTTCCCTGTAGATGCGGAGCTCACGCACACCGGCTCATCCCGGGCCCATCAGAAGTTTAGCAACACAATCCGAGGCTGAAAGTGGCGAGAGACTGGACGCCTGCGCAGATTCTCACGCGCCTATCCGCGATGATTTCGCCGCCGCCGCCTCGGGTGCGCAGACCGGTGCTGGTGGAGCATCGCCTCGCCTTCAGCGTCAGCAGGACAACTTTCGGCCAGCGGCCCTCGCCTCGAGCGGCCGCCGTGCTAGGAAAAAGGATATAACAAATGCAAATCGCAGTCCCTTGGTGGACCTATAGCGTCGCGGCCTATTTTCTCTGCATCACCGCTTTCATGGGGCTGCTGGTCTGGGGCATCGCCGGCTGAGGCCGACGCTCCGACAAAAAAACCATCAATGATAGGGTTTGGCGAGCATCCAGGTCTGCGCCGACACCTTGGCGCAGGAATTGGCGAACACGTCGGTGATATTCTGCGAGTTCGGACCGGGATTATCGAGGCAGCGCGGAAAGATTCGCATGTCCTCGTTGCGCAGCGCGACCCGATCGTTCCATTTCAGGGTTTCGGCCATGTCCTTGCTCAGCGTCGCGAACTTGATGCTGAGTTCCTTCAGGGCGGCGTCGAGACAGGCGATCTTCTCCTGATCGGTCCCTTGGTTGCAATCGCCGGCGCGCGCCGGAGACGAGAACACTTGGCCGGCAACAAGCACGAGCACGGCAATAACGGGCGCGAGGCGCATATGCATTTGGATCTCCTCCCAAGACTTTATCCGGGCAGATGCTAATTCAGGATCGCTGCTTTGTGCGAGAATTGCGCAACGCTGCTCACGCCATCGTGAACGCGACCAGCCCGACGCAGACCAATGTGTTGCCCGGGGAATTGACATGCCCCGCAGCCCTTCGACCTTGCTTGAATGGTGACTCCGCTAGCGCTTCTTCTTCGCCGGCGCCGGGTTCATGTAATAGGTGATCATCAAGAGCGCCATCAGCACGGCGGAGAATAGACCCGCTAAGGTGCCGATCCAGACCGGCGAGGCCTCGCCCAGGATCGTCGCGATGTCATGTCCCGCGAGGCTGCCGGCAATCGAGGCGATCACCGCATAGGTCAGCACCACGCTTGGCACGCGCGAATCATCAGGGCCTACGCCAGAGAAGCGGTGGACCAGCGTGTTGCGCGCGACGCTCGCGGCCAGCGTGCCGACGAAACCGGCGATCAGCGCCAGCACCACCGCGTTGCTGATAAATCCTCCGAGGCCAAGCCCGATCAGGGCGCCGACCACGGCGGCGGTGAATACCACCACCAAGATGCTTGCAGACGTCATTGTTTGATTCCCCCCAAATGCTATTGCCGTTGGCACTTATAGCCCGCGCCGAACGGAACCGCCAAGGTGGAGTTCCCCGGGCACGAAGGCCGTCGTGCCGGCCATTATGCCGCTCTCCTTACCCGCTACGAACTGGTCTAAGGTCGAATGAGGTCACCAACCATGTTCACAAAACTTTTCCGCCGCACCCTCATCTCCATTGCCGTGATGGCGCTGCTGCTGTTCGTTCCAGCCGGCACCATCGATTGGCCGTCGGCCTGGATCTTCCTTGGCTCACAGCTCGTCCTATCGCTTGCCGGCGGTGCCTGGCTCGCGGAGAGCAACCCTGAGCTGCTCGAGGAGCGGCTGAAACCGCTGTTCCAGCCAGGGCAAAAGCGCTCCGACAAAATCGTCCTCCTGCTGCTGATCATCCTCGGCGTCTCGCTCTTCGTCGTCATGGGTCTCGACATCCGCTTCGGCGGGTCGCATGTGCCGCTCTTCGTTCAAATTTTCGGCGCCCTGCTCCTCGTCCCCATGGGCATGTTGAGCTATCTGACGTTTCGTGAGAACCGCTTCGCCGCGCCCGTGGTCAGGGTGCAAAAAGAGCGCGGCCACCACGTCATTGCCACTGGTCCTTACGCCTATGTGCGCCACCCGATGTATCTCGGCGCCATTTTCTTCGGGCTCGGCGTGCCGCTGATGCTCGGCGCGCTCTCGGGCCTTGTGGTCTCGGCTCTGCTGATCGTGCTGCTCGGGGTGCGGGCGGTTCTGGAGGAGCGGACACTCACCGCCGGACTGCCCGGCTACGCCGCTTATGCGGAGCGCGTCCGCTATCGCCTGGTGCCTAGGGTGTGGTGAGATGCCGCTCGCCCCGCGCTGAATCCTGCCCAGAATCCATCCCATTTCGGTGGCCTTCTTGCGCGCACGCGCACCGCGCGGCTATGTTTTTAGGCTGCGGTTGAAATCGGCGGGCGGCGGGGGCCAGGCTTGAGCATGATCCGGAAAAGTGGGAACCGGTTTTCCGAAAAGATCATGCGCCTACAAAGTAGAGTTATGAGATCGGGTCGCAATTTTGCTGGACGCGGTCGCGCGGGAAGCCGGCGGGGCTTGGCGCTGATCGCCGCATTGCTCCTGCTTGCCGGCTGCAGTCACCCGAACCTGCCCCCGACCGCGACGGCAACCCCAGCCGCGAGGCCGGCGGTCGCCTCCGGCGATAAGCCCAATGCGGATGCCCGCGACGCGGCGAGCAAAGCCTGCAAGGACGAGACCGAGAAGAAGGGCTTCAGCAGCATCGTTGGCATCTTCTCGCGGCTTCGCCATGGCAGCACCGAAGAACAATTCGCAGCCTGCATGAAAACCCGCGGCTACGACGGTTAGAGCATGACCCCGAAAAGCTGCAGACTTTTCGGACGAGATCATGCGTCAAAGACAAAGATCTCGATAGCAATTAGTTAAAATTGGAGGGATCCGGCGGAGCAGCCCGCAAGGATTCTGCGCTAGCTTCCCCTGACAAGCACAAGGCGTCAGGCGACATGGAAAAACTCACCCACCCTCCCCTCGTCCTCATTGAATGGGTCGATAGCGGCCAGCCGATTCCGGGCTGGCAATGGCTCGACATGATCGAGGAACGCAAGCCCCATCGCTGCGTCTCGGTCGGGTTTCTAGTGCAGGACGATGAGTCGGCGAAAGTGCTGGTGCCCAATCTCGGGGCTAGCGACGGCGGAAGCGGTTTCGATCAAGCCTCTGGCCTGACGACGATCCCCACTGCCGCCGTCGAAAATATGGTCGAGCTTACTTGGCCTTCGATTTCGGCTTCGCCTTGCTCGCGAACTTCGCTTTCGGCTTGTCCGGACGCTGCGTCAACACCGATGCGGCGAGCGTCTTAATCTCTGTATGGCTCAGCGCGCCCGGATCCTTTAGCGCCTTCGAAGCAATCTTCCCGGCTGAGTCCCCAGACCTCTCAATTTTGGCCATTCATCCCTCCCCTTTTTGGCCGTCCGACTATACGCGCCTTTGGCAGGCCGACAAGCGCCTGCGGTATAGCGTTCCACACCCGCAATCTCTATAAATGGCCTCATTCCGAGTGTAGCTGTAGCCCCCGCCGGAGCGCCCGCCGGCCGGGTCGGGATGGGAACGGGCTCGCCTGAGAAGGCTCTAGACGGTGCGGGATTTCTACGGCGGCGGACGCCGCAAGCTCATCGATTGGCTGGCGATCGATTCCTGGATCGACTCCGGCCTCTATAATCTTTGGATCGGCTTCAAGAATTGGTGGGGCTCTTACTCCACATTCTTCGGCCGCTTCGAGGTCAAGGGCTTCGTCCGCGGACTTAACGAGCTGGCCTGCGAGACCCTAACGCTCGGCACCGGCGGGCTCGTTGTCTTGCTGGTCTTCGCGCTCCCCGCCTTCGAGATTGCACACGGTAAGATCAATCTGTCCGACGAATACAGCGTCACCTTCCTCGATCGTTTCGGCAATGAAATCGGCAAGCGCGGCCTGCTCCGCGACGACTCGGTTCCGCTCGAGGAAATCCCGGACATGATGATCAAGGCGACGCTCGCCACTGAAGATCGCCGCTTCTACGAGCATTTCGGCGTCGACGTCATGGGCACGTTCCGAGCCCTTGCCGAGAATGCGCGGCACGACTCCGTGGTGCAAGGCGGCAGCTCGCTCACCCAGCAGCTCGCCAAGAACATGTTTCTTTCTCCTGAACGCTCGCTCAGCCGCAAAATCAAGGAAGCTTTGATCGCCGTCTATCTCGAGGCGCATTACACCAAGCCGGAGATCCTGAAGCTCTATTTCGACCGCGCCTATCTCGGCGGCGGCTCTTATGGGGTGGAGGCGGCGGCTCAATTCTATTTCGGCAAGTCGATCCGCGATATCACACTTCCAGAGGCCGCCATGCTTGCCGGCATGTTCAAGGCCCCCACCCGCTACGCGCCGCATGTCGATCTCGCCGCGTCGCGCCGACGCGCCGACGAAGTCCTGACCAATATGGTCGAGGCCGGTTACCTGACCGAGGGTCAGGTCTATGGTGCCAGACAACATCCGGCGAAGATCGTCGAGCGCGGCGACTATTACAGCCCCGACTGGTTTCTCGACTGGGCCTTCGAGGAAGTGCAGCGTCTCATGCGAGGCAAGCCGGAGCACATTCTGTTAGCACGTACCACGGTCGATATCGGCTTGCAGAAACTGGCCGAGCAGTCGCTGCAGCAGACCATCGCAACGAATGGGCGCACCCGTCATTTCGATGAAGGCGCCATGGTCGTTTTGGAAACGGACGGCGCCGCGCGAGCCATTGTCGGCGGCAAGGACTACGGCACCAGCCAATTCAATCGCGCTACCCACGCGCTGCGCCAACCCGGATCTTCTTTCAAGGGCTACGTCTATCTCACGGCGCTCGAGAATGGCTTCACGCCGAAATCGATTGTCAGCGACGGATACGTGTCCTGTGGGCGATGGTCGCCCAAAAACTATTCCGGTGGTTTTCGTGGCCGCATGACACTCGCCGACGCGCTGGCAAAATCGATCAACACCATCGCGGTGAAGCTGTCGCTGACCGTTGGACGCGAGAAAGTCCTCGCCAACGTGCGGAAATTGGGGAACGTCCATACCAAGATGACCTGCTCCATGGCGCTTGGCGACACCGGCATAACGCCGCTCGAGCACGTCGGCGGCTATGCGCACTTTGCTTCAGGCGGTCTGTCAGCGCGGCCCTATGGCATCGACACCATCAGCACGCTACAGAACCAGATTGTCTATAACCGCGACGCTGACGAGCCGCCTCGGAAACAGGTCTTGGACCGCAAGGTCGTGGAGACGTTGAACACGATGCTGCAGGGTGTGGTGCTGAACGGGACCGGCAAAGCGGCGCAGCTCGACTATACCAACTCGGCCGGCAAGACCGGTACCAGCTCCAACTACCGCGACGCTTGGTTTATTGGCTTCACCGGCCAGTACGTCGCCGGCGTTTGGCTTGGCAACGACGACTTCACCCCGATGTCGAAAGTGACGGGCGGCAGTTTCCCGGCGCAGACCTGGCACAATTTCATGGTGGCGGCGCACGATACTGACAACATCCCAACCATCCCAGGCCTACCAGTGCATCCGGTACAACAAGCCGAACAGGCGCGTCTGGCACTGAACGCGCCTGCCGCCGCGCCAAATGCCGATCTTCCGGCGCCGTCGCCTGAAAGCGTCAAGGACATGCCGAGCGCGACAAAAGCGCTCCTCGAAAAGCTTGGTACCATGCTGAAAGGTGCGCCCCCTCTGACGCCAAGCGACAAGCCTGGTGAGCATCGCGCCGAGGCGCCTCCGGCGGCCATCGTGCCTTCCAACCCGAGCGTCCCAGCGGCAAATGGCGCGGCCAACTCTTCGGCCCCCGCAACCGGCACTCAGACCGCGACGGCGCCGCAAACATCATCGGCGGAAGCCGCCAATGGCGGTCTAACTTTGCCGCCGTAAGCAGTTTAACCCCCTCCTTGGCGCCGGCGCTTGACAAGCGCCTCCTCGATTGTGCTTGTTTTCCCCGGCCACTCTGTGGGCTTAAGGGCCCGTGCATGCGCACCATCATCTTCGTCGTTGCGACCTTCGCGGCCGCACTCTTCATCGGCACCGGCTCGGCCTGGTACGTGATCGACCACGGCACGCCGCTGACCACTGAGCGGATCGGCCCCTGGGCGAGCTGGACCACCGAAGGCAATCCCCTTGCCGATCCCTACACCAAGGCGCATCTCGCCCGGAGCGGGCGTCTGCCCCTCACTTCGACGGCCGCGCGATACTTTGTTGCCCGCACCGATAGCGATGGCTACACGCTCAGCGCCGATTGCGAATACGCAATTTCTGGTCCTTCGATCAATGCGCGCTGGTGGTCGCTCGCTCTCTATGACGACCAGGGCTCCGTCATCGATAATCCGTCGCAACGTTACAGCTTCAATAGCGACGAACTGCTGCGCCGCGCCGACGGGACTTATCGTGTTAATCTCTCCAAGAATGCGCGTCCGGAGAATTGGCTGCCGAGCGGCGACGATTCCGGCC
>JANWJA010000070.1 GCA_025449615.1 Methyloceanibacter sp. | reverse complement strand
TGCACAGCGTGGTCGGCTATCGCGCACTGGCCGTTGACTTTAGCGAGAGCGGAGCACACGGCAAGAATGGAGTTGATTACATCCAGCATGGACCGGTGCTCGGCGCGAAATTCAACTGGTAGGGCCGGGTGGCTCAGTCGCGCCGATCGGCGCCGCCCGATCAAAGCCTTGTTCCTTCTCTATAAGGCCGCTAACGATGAACCGTGGGGGAGGGTTCGCTGTGCGCCTGCGTTGGTCTAGGGGCCTAATATTGGTCGGGGCGGCAGCGTTTTGCCTTGCTGGTTGTGCGGGTGCGCCTCGCAATCCCGTCCCCCTGGCCCTTGAAAATCAAGCCACCGTCCTCGGCATGGGCTCGAGCCCGATCCGCTATTGGGGTGACACGCTCCCCCCGAATGCCGACGCCATGGTCAAGGAAAAATGGGCGCAAGTCCGCGCCACTAGGCCCCAATATCTCGCCAACGGCCACCCGGTAGTGAATTTCCTCGCCATCTCCGGCGGCGGGAGCGACGGCGCCTATGGCGCCGGCCTCATCACCGGTTGGACCGCGAGCGGCAAGCGGCCCGAATTCGATGTCGTCACCGGCGTCAGCACCGGCGCGCTCGCGGCGCCGTTCGTTTTCCTCGGGCCGCGCTACGATCAGGCTTTGAAAGACGTCTACACGCAATCGACCACCGCAGACATCGCCGACGCGCATCCCATCAAAGGCCTGCTCGGCGGCGACGCACTTGCAAGCAATGCTCCACTCGCCGGAGTCATCGCTTCCTACGTGACCGAGGATTTTTTGAAAGAGGTCGCAGCTGAACACAGGAAAGGCCGCCGCCTCCTGATCGGCACCACCAATCTCGATGCGCAGCGTCCGGTCACTTGGGACATGGGCCAGATCGCTCTGATTGGCACGCCTGAGGCGCTCGACCTGTTCCGCAAAGTGCTGCTCTCCTCCGCGGCGATCCCGGCCGTGTTCCCGCCGGGCTTCATCAAGGTTGACGCCGAGGGTTCCCTCTATGACGAGATGCATGTCGACGGCGGCGCCACCCGTGAAGTGTTCCTTCTGCCGACGCAATTTGTGGCCTCGAAAATCGACCCAACGCTCAGCGTCAAACCCATCCGCCGCGTCTATATCATCCGCAACGGTCGCGTCGCCCCGGAATGGAAGGCGGTGAAGGCGAAGACGCTCTCGATCGCCGGTCGCGCCGTCTCAACCCTGATCAAGAACCAGGGCATCGGCGATCTCTATGAGCTTTACGCATTAGCCAAGCGGAACGGCGCGGACTATAACCTCGCCGTCATTCCCGGGGATTTCCCCGATACCAGTACGAGCGCTTTCGATCCGAAATATATGACGGCGCTCTATGATCTCGGCTTCAGAACCGCGAAGGCTGGCTATCCGTGGCGGAAGGTGCCGCCGAGGTTAGGCGAAGCGACGCAAGGCGCCGCGCCGAAGGCTCCCGCAGTGCGACCGAAACCTAAACCTCCCGCCGAACCCAATATTTCCGCGGCGCCGGCGCTGCCGGGCGCCACCGAGCCTGCCTCACAATCCGCGTCTTATTACTGAGCGCTGCTACATCAATCACCTGCACGCGGAAATTAGATCCTATTGCAACGCAGCAATTGGGTTCGTTTCGCTTTTGTAGCTACCTGGCCTTGATCCGCACTCCTGAACCGTGTCTCCCCTCCGGTGGAATAAACACGATCCCGGCCTTCTCCAGGGCTTCCTGAATGACCTTGAGCGTCTCGGGCCTGGCACCTGAGCCGTTTTCAAACCTGCTCACGGTATTCGCGGCAATCCCAGCTTCCTTCGCCAGATCACGGACCCCCCAGCCGAGAGCCGCACGCGCCATCCGCACCTGTTCACGAGTAATCATGGCCAAAAGAGCCCCTCACAGTTGACACCCCATTCCTTTGTGTGTACAGTGTACACACATTAGTAGGGAGTGGTCAGATGCATCCCGTCAAACACCAAGCAAAGCTCCATAACTGGATTCGCGACCGGCTTCTGCACGAGTTTCCCGACGCCGATGCCGAGACAATCAAAGATACGCTCGAGGGGCTGACCGATCTTCCCGAGATTTTGGCCGGCGTGATCCGGTCGGCGTTGATCGATCAGGCGCTCATTTTGGGTCTCCGTGAGCGCATCGAGGAGATGAAGTTCCGGCTTGAGCGGATCGAGATCAGGGGCACGAAGAAACGGCAGCTGGCGCTTGACGCGATGCAAGAAGCCGGACTCAGCAAATTGGAACAGCCGGATTTTACCGCATCGACAAGACCGGGCACTCCGTCGCTTATTATCAGCGCTGAGGATGCGATCCCGGCAACCTACTGGATCCCGCAGCCCCCCAAGATCGATCGGCAATCAATGCTCGCGAGCCTCAAACGAGGCCTCGAAATTCCCGGCGCTCTCCTGAGCAATCCAAAACCCGTACTCGTCGTAAGGACAAAGTGATGCAGTTCACCGATGCCCAACTGCGGCTGCTCAATGCCAAGCTTGACGGCAAGCACGTTAGGACGCGCAAGGCCGAGGGAACGACGCTCCACTATGTGGAGGGGTGGCATGTCATCGCCGAAGCCAACCGGATTTTCGGGCACGACGCCTGGGATCGGCGGACGATCTCAACCACTTGTGTATGGACCGGAAAGAGCAACGCACGCTACTCCGCGGCTTACACGGCAAAAGTTCGAGTGAGCGTGCGTGCAGGCGATGTCACGATTGTCCGGGAGGGCTCCGGGACTGCCGAGGGTACAGCTTATACGCCGGGACAGGCTCATGAGTTTGCGCTCAAGGGGGCGGAGACCGACGCTACCAAACGCGCTTTGGCCACCTTCGGAAATCCATTTGGTCTTGCCCTTTATGATCGCGAGCAATCAGGAGTACGAAAGTCGAGAGGCCGCGCCGAGGCAGAAGCCCAACAATGGATGTTGCATACCAATGTCCGTGACGCAGGCTCAGTCTTCGACGATCCGCAGAAATTTGCGGAGGCCCTGCGCAAATGTATCAGCGATGCCCCTGACGTCGAAGGCCTCTTCAGCCTGTGGGAGAGCAATATCGATACCGTGAGGCGGCTGAGCCGGCATGGTCCATCGGGAAAAGCAGCAAATTTGCTAGCCCAAGGCTTGGTCAGCCACCTGAAGAATTGCGCTGTTTCGCTTTCAAAAAGCGATCACGATCACTCAGGGCGAAACGCCGGAACACTAGTTTCGCAATCCAAAACGTAAGGGATTTTGGCAACTCGCTTCGCGGCAGGTGGGCCTCTTTCACGTCTTGACAGTTTCGCCCGCACGAGGCGTGGTAGCTCCCCTTGTCAAGGAGGCGCCCATGCCGCTGCACTACACCAAGGTCTTCGCGCTTCTAGCGCTCCTCACCATTGGCGCGTTTTTGTTTTGGCTGGTGGTGGGCTCGTGGTGGCAGGGCGAATCCGAATCGAAGATTGGGGCGCCTCAAGCCGGCGCTGCTCTGCCCGACAGCAAATAGAGCGTATCGGGTTCACATGCGTTAGCTTTTTCCACCCAAGCTTCAAGTCTTCAAGGGGTCCGCTATGCCGAGGCTGTTTGCCGGCATCGAAATTCCAACACCTATTGCCGACAGGCTGAGCTTCGCCAAGGCCGCCATCCCTGGCGCCCGGTGGATCGACCCGGAAAACTATCACCTCACCCTTCGCTTCATCGGCGACGTCGACGGCGCCACCGCGCGCGACTTCATCCAGAGTTTGGGCCAGATCGAAGCGGCGCCTTTCGAACTCAAGCTCGACGGTCTCGGCAGCTTCGGCGGCAACAAGCCGCGCGCGATCTTCGCCAGCATCGCATCGTCGCCGGCGCTGGAGATCCTGCAGCGCGCGACCGAGCGGGCCGCGCGCGAAGCAGGCCTGCCGCCGGAGCCGCGCAACTTCAAACCTCACGTCACGCTGGCACGGCTAAGAGGCGCGCGCGCCGATCAGGTTGCCCGGTATCTCGAACTGCAAGGCGCTTTCCTGAGCAGTCCATTTCCCGTAAGCGAATTCGTCTTATTTTCGTCCCGAGATTCCGTGGGCGGCGGACCCTATGTCGTCGAAGCCGCCTATCCGCTGGAGCGTTGAGCGTCCGGCTTGGCGGCGACGCTGTCTCTCGGCGCCAGAGCTTCGAGCAGACCCTCCGCGGCCGCCTCGATCAGATCGAGCGCATGATCGAACCCTTCTGCTTCACCGAAGAACGGGTCTGGCACGTCGCGCGTCCCGGTCTGCGGCGCAAACTCGAGAAACTGGCGGATCTTTCCGTGCCCGCGCTTCGGCGACAGCTGTCGCAGATCTCCGTGATTGGAGGCATCCATCGCCAGGATCAAGTCGAAGCGGGAAAAATCGTCCGGCCGCAGTTGCCGCGCGCTCTGCGTCGAGATGTCGATGCCACGTCGCATCGCAGCTTGTTGCGCGCGATTGTCCGGCGCCTGGCCTTCGTGCCAGTTGCCGAGGCCCGCAGAGTCGATCTCGAAACAATCGCTCAAGCCCCGCTCGGCGACCAGGCGCCGAAACACGCCCTCAGCCATGGGCGAGCGGCAGATATTGCCGAGACAAACGAAGAGAATGCGGTGACGTGTCATGGTGTTCCCATGACATGGGGTTTCGTGCGGCGCAAAGCAAATGCGTCAGCGCGATCCGAACAGGAAAAAGCCTCTGCGCCGTTGCGGTAGCGGCTGGGCATTGGCGCTGCGCGGATCGTAAGCGCTGCGCGCGGCGGGTCCAGAGCGATAGGTGTTAGCCCCATAGCCATTCGTCGAGCCGTCATCCGCGTTGGAATAGCGATACCGGCTCCAATCCTTTGAGCGCGGCGCGCTGGGCCGCGTTTCCGCCTGATCCGCGATTTCGATATCTCCGCCCGCGGCGATCTTCGCAGTCTCGGTGATGCCGGCTGCGACGACGCTCTCACCGGACGTTTGTGTCGCGACGATATCGCGGCGCTGATATTCGATTTGCGCCTCTTTGCTCCAGGGCTCCGGCTTGCAGCGGCAGTCCTCCACGAACTCGGTCTTATAGCGCAGCGCATTCGGAAGATTGGAATAGCGCTGGCTGTCGAGCCCGACGGATTGCTCCACGCCTTGGTTGGTCGGCGCATAGAACAGCTTCGATGGGGATGACGGACAGCTCGACTGGCATCTGTCATCGTCGGAGAGGAAGTTTCCGGGCCGCGTCGAATAGCTCATCGGGATCGAGGACCCGTCGCAGAGCTTCACGCAGAAGGTGCGATAATAGGCCGAAGGATTTGTCCTCGAGCGAAAGGCCAACATCTTGAGGCTCGGCGGCTTCTTTGCGGCAACTGCCTCGGTCGGCGCGGGAACCGGCTCATCGGTCGCCTGGCTTCCGCTCGCCTCCAATCCGTCGATTGACGCCGCGAGCGATGTGGCTTGCGCGTTGAGCTGACGGCAGGAGAGGACACTGGTCGCATATTGGGGGCTGTCGCAGCCCCAGTAGTGGATATTCTGTTTCAGAATTTCAAGCTGCTTGGTGCGGCTTGCCACCAGGTCGGGGCTCGCCGAGGCGCTGTCGTCTTGCGTCGATTGGGCATTGGCCGAGATGAGAGCCGTGCAGGGCAGCACCGCAAGCGCCGTCAAAATGGTCAAGATCGAAGGGGAGAAGACGCTACGCACGGACACACTCGCTTGAACCCGCGGCGCTCTTTCTGCCGAGGCGAACCGGATCATGCACAGAAGGATGAAACAATCGGCTAATTGGGCCGGGAAAATTGGCTGCTTTTAGCGGCGTCGCGCCCCTTCGAAACACAAGGTTGCATCGCTCCCGCAGCGGCCCTATTTCATTGGAGGGATTGGGTCACGGCCTTCATGAGGTGGTCACCATGTTCGCAAGCAACGATGCCGCCGATTTACGCAATGTCGCACTCGGCAGAGAGCTCTCGCTCCACGCCCTCAACCAGCGTGAGCGTCAGGTTCGCCGCGATTTCTGGGCGAAACTGAAGCGTTTTGCTGGGCGCGTGCCGTTCGTCGAGGACCTGGTCGCCGCCTATTATTGCGCGCTTGACCCGGCGACCCCGACCCGGGTCCGCGGCATGCTGCTCGCGGCGCTCGCCTATTTCATCCTGCCGCTGGACATCGTCCCCGATTTGATCGTGGGCCTCGGGTTCGCCGACGATGCGGCGCTGCTGACCGCCGTGGTCGGGCTTGTGTCGGCACATATCACGCCAATCCATCGCGCCGCCGCCGCCCGGGCGCTCGACAAGGAATTGCCTCCGCAAAGCTAGAGCATGATCATGCGTTAGAGCTCTAAGTTTGCGGCTTGACGATCACCTTGCCGGTCACTTTGCGCGTCTCGATCAAAGAAAGCGCGGTTCCGGTTTCTGCCAGCGGGAAGGTGCCGTGAATATGGGGCGTGATGCGCCCTTCCTCACACCATTTGAGCAGCTCGATCGTGTTCGCCCGATGCTTCTCCGGATTTCGTTCCACGAATGAGGTCCAGAACACGCCGATGATCGAGCAGCCCTTGAGCAAGACGAGGTTGAGCGGAATGCGGGGGATTGTCCCGGAGGCAAAGCCGAGCACGAGATAACGTCCTTCCCAGGCCGTGGCGCGGAGCGCGGGCTCCGCATGCGAGCCGCCGACGCAATCGTAGACCACGTCGACTCCCTTTCCCCCGGTGCAGGATTTGAGCGCCGCCTTGAGGTCGGTATCGGTGTAGTTGATGCCTTCATCGGCGCCATTTGCGGCGGCAAGCGCGAGCTTGTCTGACGAGGAGGCGACGGCGATGACGCGGGCGCCCATCAATTTGGCGAGCTCGACCGCGGCAAGCCCCGCGCCGCCCGCAGCGCCGAGCACGGCAATGCTGTCTTGCGGCTTCAGCTGGGCGCGATCCTGCAAGGCATGGAATGCGGTGCCATAGGTGACGGGGATGCCCGCCGCGACCTCATCGCTCACCCCAGCAGGGATGGGAATGAGATTGCGGGCCTTGGTCGCGATCTTCTCGCGGGACCCATTGCCGCCGATAAAGGCGACCACACGCTGGCCGGGCCGAAACTCGACGACGCCCGAGCCCACGCTCTCGATGACGCCTGCAATCTCGGCCCCAGGCGAGAACGGGAGCGGCGGGGTGATCTGGTACTCGTTACGCAGCAAAAGCGTATCGAAGAAGTTGAGCCCGACGGCCTCGACCCGAATGACGGCCTCGCCAGGCGCGGCGTTCGGCTCGGGCACATCTTCAACGCGAAGAGCCCCCAAGCCCCCAAATTCCTTGAATTGCGCCACGCGCATGGCACGAGACCTCTTCGTCCTGTAAATACCTACAAGTCGCTGGAAAGTTGCGTAGGTCCGGGAGTGGTCCGGACTCACGCGGCGCCTTATGACATGGAATCGCTGTGAAATCCTTGCTTCCAGGCTCGCGCGGTTATTTCGCCATAGGGGTGGAGGGCGTCTCCAAATCGGTCAATCTCGGCAATCTGTTGCGCTCGGCCCATGCCTTTGGCGCGAGCTTCGTCTTCACCATCGGCGCCGATCCACGCGCCATGGAGACCAGGGCCGACACCTCCAAAGCCGCCTCCCACATCCCGCTCTATCATTGGCGAAGCGTTGCCGAAATGACCCTGCCGAAATCCTGCCGCCTCGTCGGGCTGGAGTTCCTGGACGAGGCCTCCGAGCTGCCAAGCTTCGCCCACCCGACCCAAGCCGCCTATGTGCTCGGGCCCGAACGCGGGGCGCTGTCGCCCGCGCTGCTGGCCAAGTGCCACCACACGGTACGGATTCCCACGGCCTTTTCGCTCAATCTCGCCACCGCCGGCGCCATCGTCATGTATGACCGCTTGCGCTCGCTCGGCCGCTTCGCCGCAAGACCGGTGGCCGAGGGCGGCGACGTCGAGCCGGTTCCGCCGCACCGCCAGGGCGCCCCGCGCAAGCGCCGGCGCCAGGGCTAGGCTCTCTCTAACTGCGTCTGGTCAAGCCGTGGGTGACGCGTTATGCTCGCTTCGCTTCGTGGCGGGGACGGAGAGATGCGCGCAGCCGTTCGAGCTTCTTGCCTGATCGCGGCGATTGGGATTTCGCCAGCATTCGCACAGACGGCCACACTCCTTGAGAAATTCAAGGACTGGTCGGC
>JANWJA010000069.1 GCA_025449615.1 Methyloceanibacter sp. | reverse complement strand
GGTTGGAAATAATTGTTGCGGATGACGCCACAGGCGATGCCGGAGGCGCCGGAGCCGATCGTTCCCTTGTCGACGACGAGAATATCCTCGCCCGAGCCTTTGCCGCTCGCCTTCAGCATTTCGGCCAGATGCAGGGCCGTGCTGAGCCCGTGGATGCCTGCTCCGATGATGGCGTATTTGGTTGAGGATGGCGCTGTCATGCGGGACCGCTTTCCTTCAAATTGGTCCCAAAGTGGTCCTTATTGCTGGACCTGACTGACAGAATAGTCCACATTGAACCGCCCAGCCCTCAGCCTTGGGCCTATTAGACACGACGACGAATGCATTGCAAATAGATTCCAATTTTGGCCCAAAGCGGGCCTCATAACGCGAAGGAATTGGGGCCTTGACCGCTTACCGGACTGACGGGCTCAACCAATTGAAGAAGCCAAGCCGGGGCGTGCGCGCCATCTCCGCTTATTTGCAGCGCGCTATCGAGACCGGGGCCTACAGCGAAGGCGACCGCCTTCCTCCTGAGCGGCAATTGGCAGCGACATTTCAGGCCGCGCGGAGCACCGTGCGCCGCGCGCTGGACCAGCTGGAAAAATCCGGCCTGGTGTCGCGGCGTCTTGGCAGCGGCACCTTTGTCGGCGCGACGGCGGAGTCCAACCATCGCGGCGTCGACCTTGCCGATCAGATTAGTCCCTTGCAGCTTATTGAGGCGCGCCTCGCCGTCGAGCCCTTCACCACGCGGCTCGCGGTGCTGCACGCCACGCGGCCCAATCTGCACGACATGGAGATCGTCTTGGCTCACGCCGAGGCGTCGGCCAGCGACAAGGAAGCCTTCTCGCGGTGGGACGGTGAATTCCACCTCTTGATCGCTCAGGCGTCACGCAATGCTCTTTTGCTGAGCGTCTATCGTCAGATCAACCAGGTGCGCTTGCATGCCCAATGGGATGCGATGAAAGAGAAGATTCTCACGCCGGAGGTGATCGCCGACTACAACCAGCAGCATCGCAACATTTACACCGCGCTGTACGAGCGAAATGCCCAACTCGCGCAAGCGCTGATCACCGAGCATCTCGAAAAGGCGCGCGACGATCTGCTTCGCGCCGACAGCCCTTAGCCACGACACGCTTCACTTTGCGATCGCTGCCTTGAAATTCTCATAGAGCGTGCGTGCGTCTTTATTGAATTGCGGCAGCCGCTCCCTGACGTCACTGTGCAACCACCCCACAGCGTCTTTACCCAAAGTGCCTTCCAACGAGCAGGCATATTCGGGAATTTCCGCCCAATTCTTCACGGTCTCCGCCGTGATCTCCACATGACACTGAAGTCCGTAGGCATGGCGGCCGACTCGAAAAGCCTGCACCTCGCAAACATCTGACTTGGCCAGCACCTCGCCGTTGGCCGGAATATCCGTGACCTCGGCGCCATGCCATTGCAGCACCGTTATCGGATCGGGCAATCCCTGCAGCAACGGATCACGCCGGCCGGCATCGGTCCTGTTTACGGTCAACACTCCCACTTCCGGTGTCTTCCTCAAGCCGACACGCCCGCCGGTGGCGTCTGCCAGCAATTGGTGGCCGAGGCAGATGCCGAGATAGGGCCGCTGCATATCGAGCACGAATTTTCGGATCGCCGCCTTCTCCGGCACGAACCAGGGATATTCCTCCTCCTGCCAAACATCCTGTGGACCGCCCATGACCACCATCAAATCGTATGGCTCGAGGTCCGGAATGGCCTCGCCTTCATCGAGCTCCACCGCCTTCCAGCGAAATCCGTCTTCGCGGAAGAAATCGAGAAAAACGCCGGGGTGCTCGACGGCAATATGCTGCAGGATAAGAATGTTCATTGATATCTCCTAGATGCGCAGCGGGTCAGAGCACAATCGCCGCAAACGGGTCAAGCGTTGTGCCATATGCTCCTAGCGCAAAGTCGGATTTCTCGTTAGACGATGACCTCATCATGTCAGCGCCAGACCATGACAGCCTCATCGTGATCCGCGACCCGGCCGCCGCGGATGAACCCGAGTGGCGGCGACTATGGGCGGGCTATAACGACTTCTACGAAAAGCGCGTTGAAGAGACGGTCACCGTGGCGACGTGGCGGCGCCTGCTTCTCAAGTCTAATGGATTGTTGGGGCGCATCGCCCTCTATGACGGTACCGTCGCAGGGTTCGCCGCATGTGTATTGCATGCCGGCACCTGGACAGAGCAGCCTATCTGCTATCTCGAGGATCTCTTCGTCGATCCCGCCCTGCGCGGTAAGGGCATCGGCGAGGCCCTGATCGACGACCTTGTAGCCCAAGCCAAAGAGCATGGCTGGTCGCGGCTCTATTGGCACACCCGTGAGAACAATGCGGTGGCCAGGCGGCTCTACGATAAGTTTGCAATGGCCGACGATTTTGTCCGCTATCGCATTGTTTTCAGCCAGTAAAGCGCTTCGTCGACTGCTAGAACCATCGGCATGGCGCCAACGCACACCCAAAGAGCCAAGACGCTGATCGTCACCGCCGACGACTTTGGCCTATCCAAAGAGGTCAACGAGGCGGTCGAGCGCGGTCATCGCGACGGCATTCTCTCCGCCGCGAGCCTGATGGTGGGCGCGCCGGAAAGAGACGATGCCGTGCGCCGCGCCCGCAACCTACCGAAGCTCGGTGTCGGACTACATGTGACCCTGCTCGACGGCCGGCCCGTGTTGCCGCCAAGTGATATTCCCGGGCTGGTCGGCGCGGATGGGCGGTTCTTTACCGACCCGGTCCGCTTCGGCATCGCACTCTATTTTTCGCCCGACCTTCGGGCGCAAGCCCGTGCCGAGATCGAAGCGCAGTTCCGGCGCTTTCGGGACACCAGCCTCACCCTGGACCACATCAACGGCCATAAACATTTCCATCTTCACCCGGTGGTGCTGGAGACGATCATGAAGACCGCGCCGAGTTTCGGCTCGCCTCCCATCCGCGTTCCCTTCGAGCCTTTCGCTCCCTCTTTCGCAGCAAGCAGGGATCGTGCACTTGGCCGCTTCACGAGGGCCTGCTTCTATTCTCTGCAAACGCGACGCCTCGCGCGGAAACTGAAACAGGCCGGCATTGCCAGAAACAAATATGTCTTCGGCCTGAATGACAGCGGCGCCATGACAGAACAACTTATGCTGAGCTTCATTGAGCATCTGCCGTTGGGCGTCACCGAACTGTATTGCCACCCTGCGACAGCGCGCTGGGACGGCGCTGACGCCCTCCCCGCTCATTATCGGCCAGTGGAGGAGTTCCGCGCCCTTGTCAGCCCCGCCGTGAAAGCCAAACTGGCCGCCTGCAATTTACAGCCGCAAAACTTCCGCGCGGCCTGCGGGGTTTGAACCATGAAGCTCGGCGTCATCCTCGGTGCGATTTTAGGCCTAGCACTCGCGACGATTCTCGTCGTTCATTTCGGCTGGCGCGAAATCGTTGACGCGGCTGTCGCCGCAGGTTGGCAAGGCCTACTTGCCATTACCATCGTCTATTTTGTCGGTATCCTGCTTTGCGCCGCAGCCTGGCAAACCCTCATCCTCGATTCCCCGCCCAACCTTTTCTTATCCTGCTTCTGGAGTCGATGGCTTCGCGAGAGCGTCGGCAATCTGCTTGCCCTAGTGCCGACGGCCGGAGAACTCGCCGGAGCCCGCGAGCTCACCTATCACGGCGTCCGGCCTGGGATGGCGGGGGCAAGCACCGTCGTTGACCTCACCATGGAACTCCTGAGTCAGATCGCCTTCACTCTGATCGGCCTCGTTCTCCTCTTCACCTGGCACCAGGGGCAGGAGCTCAGCACTTGGCTCGCTGTGGGAATCGGCGTTTTGATTCTCGCAGCCGCAAGTTTCATCCTGGCGCAGAAGAAAGGCCTGTTCAGCCTGCTCGAACGGCTCTCGGAAAAGCTCGACCTGAAATGGGCGTGGAACGACCTCCCAGGCGGCGAAGGCATCCATGACTCGATCCAAACCATCTATCGTCACCACAGCCGCATCTTTACCGGCTTCATGCTGCATCTCGCCGCGTGGATTGTCGGCGCGACCGAGGGCTGGGTCGCGCTTCGCTATATGGGGCACCCCCTGCCCTGGGCGGACGTGCTGATACTGGAAAGCGTCGCCTTCGCACTCCGCACCGCGACCTTTATCGTGCCGTCGCGGCTTGGCGTGCAGGAAGGCTACTATGTCGTGCTCGGCGCCATGTTCGGGCTCTCACCCGATGTGGCGCTCGGGCTCTCACTGCTAAAAAGGGCGCGCGAAATGGCGACCGGAGTTCCATGCTTGATCATTTGGCAGGGCGTCGAGGCGCGGCGTCTGGTGAAGCGGTCAGCTCCCCGCAAGTAATTTGTCGCCCTGCTTATTGAGCGAGCTGACAAGCCCGTCCGCCCCACCCGACTTCAACACCGCGCCAAATTCCGCGCGGCGGTTGGCGAGCTCGCTGATCGTGCCGTTGAGATAGACGTCGATGATCCGCCAATCGCTGCCAGTGTTCCGCACCAGATAGCTTAGCGCCACCGGCTTGCCATTCGATTGGATAATCTGGGTCTTGACGATCTTGTCGCCGTTCTTCTGGTCGACGGTTTGCAAGATTACGAATTGCTCTCCGGAGAACCCATCGAACCGGCTCGCATACGTCGCCGTGGTCATGCGGGTAAAGGCGGCGACGACAGCTTTCTGCTGCTCCGGCGTCAGCGTCGCCCAATTCGGTCCGACCGCGATCCGCGTCATTAGCGGCAGGTCGTAGGTCTTGGCCAGCACCGGCGAGAGCTTGTCGTAGCGGCCTTTGACTCCGAGCTCCTTTGCCTGCTTCATCGTGTCGAGCAGTGCATCGGAGAGGCTGCTCACCCGTTGCGTCGCCGGGTCGGTGCCTTGTGCGGCCAAATTAGACGACGCAGTCAGAGACAGCATCAGCCCCAGGATCAGGGCAGAAGCAGCACGGCGGTTAAACAGGGCTTTCAAGCCGATCATTGCACGCCTGAAACTGCATCAGGCACGAGATCCTGCTCCTTGGTGGCGAGAACAGGATTCTTCAGCAGCGTGGCGGTCGAGACCGTGTTGGACGAAGGCTCGGTTCCGTAACGGCCCGACGTCCAGGCGCTCGTCTCCAGAGCTTCCTGCAGCTCCGCCTGGCGCTTCTGCTGCACCACACTCCGAAGCATGGTGTAGGGATCGATCGAACTATCCTCCAGCTGCTCAAGCTGGCCGGCCTCGCCGAGTCTCGACATCGGAGTGGTCACCGTTCCCGCCACGCCGACATTGTTGACGGCGGTTGCGAACCGGGTTGGCAACAAGCCGCCGGCCGGGATCGTCGCCGCGACATCGACCGTGGTGCCGACCAGATCGCGCAAGTTCGTCGGCCCGATCAACGGCACAACGAGATAGGGACTCTTGCGCACGCCCCAGACATAAAGCGTCTGTCCGAAGTCCCCCGACTGCTCGGGAAGATCGTGTTTCGATGCGACATCGAATAGGCCGCCGACGCCGATCGTTGAGTTCAAGGTGAAGCGCCCGAGCGTCGTCACCGCGGCGCCGACACGGAGCTGTAAAATGTCATTGGCGAAAGTCATCGGCTCGGCGAGATTGCCCGTGAAATTCTCCACCGAGTTTCGCACCGGCTCGGGCACGGTGTTGATGTAGGCCTTGGCCGCCGGATAGATCACCGCTTGGTTGAAGCGCTGATTACGCTCGAAGGTCGAGCGATTCATCTTCTCCATCGGATCGTGGACTTCGCTCGCCTCGTCACCGGGCAACGAAGCAATATCGTCCGGCGCGGCTGTAGCCGCCGGGCTACCGGCACTCACGGGCTCGTCCTTGGCCAGACGATCAGGCTGAAGGGAAGGACCGTCAGCCGCGCACGCCGAAAGGGCCGCCGCAAGCGCAACAGCCGCCATCGCCTTGACAATGGTGAGTGCCTCGACCCTCATCACCCCGAACCTAACGCATTCACCTCCGCCGCTAACGCGACGAAGGCCCCTTTTAGCCAGCGAGTTTACCTTGAATCTTGGCACTTGGCTCTGGCTATTTTTTACCCTGGGCGCCATATCAGGCTCCCTCTATGCCCTTTTTGCGGCAGTGTTGCTCCGGCGCTTTGGCCAAAAACCAGGCAATTTGCCGCCTTCAACCCCTGATCTCACAATTTTGAAGCCGCTTTATGGTGCGGAGCCGGGGCTCGAGGCGAATCTGGCCTCGTTCTGCGACCAAGTTTACCAGGGGCGGGTCCAACTCCTGTTCGGCATTCATAGCCCCAAAGATCCGGCCGGCACGGCGGTGGCCGGGCTGAAGAGGCGCTTCCCCGATCACGATATCGAACTCCTCGCGGACGGCCGCGAGCATGGACAGAACCCCAAGATTTCCAACCTTTTGAATATGTTGCCCGGCGCCCGTTACAGGCTGATCGTGATGGCCGACAGCGATATCAGGGTCGGGCCCGACTACCTCAACCAAGTGGTTTCGGCGCTGTCTGCGCCGAATGTCGGCCTCGTCACCGCGCTCTATCGAGGCTTCCCGGACGCGGGAATCTGGTCTCGGCTTTCCGCGGCCTCAATCAACGAGCACTTCCTGCCGAGCGTTCTGGTCGGCCTCGAGTTGGGTCTGGCGAAGCCCTGCTTCGGTGCGACCATTGCGCTCAGCACTGACACGCTTCAACGCATCGGCGGCCTTGGCGCCTTTGCCGACAAGCTCGCCGACGATTACGCCATCGGCGAGGCTGTGCGCGGGCTCGGACTGAAAGTCGCCATTCCGCCAATGCTGGTTGGCCATGTCTGCTCGGAGCGAAGCTTCGGCGAGTTGCTCCGCCACGACCTTCGCTGGGCGCGGACATTGCGCCTTATCGAGCCTTGGGGATATCTGGGCTTGGTTCTGACCCATCCCCTGCCCTTGGCCATCATTGCGGCCGCGCTCAACGGTTTCGGCCCGATCAGCTGGGCGATCATCGCGCTCGCGCTTGCCTGCCGGCTTTCTATTCCGATACAACTGAGGGCCTTGCCACACGGGCAGAAAAGCTCACTTCTGCTCAGCCCGGTCCGCGACCTTTTGAGTTTCGCGGTGTTTCTGTTGAGCTTCTTGCCCGGCTCTGTGAGTTGGCGGGGCCGTGAATATTGCGCCGGTCGTGGCGGGACGTTGAGTTAAGCGAGGGACCAATTAATGCGAACGCTGTTCCTGCAAGCGCCGTCTTATGAGGGCTTCGATGGCGGCGCCGGCTCCCGCTATCAGGCACGGCGCGAGATTCGCTCCTTCTGGTATCCGACTTGGCTTGCCCAGCCTGCCGCGCTCGTTCCCAATTCGAAGCTGATCGACTCACCGCCGCATCGTTTGAAGTTCGAGGACATCGTCGCCGACGTCAAAAACCACGACCTCATCGTGATGCACACCTCTTCGCCCTCTTTCGGCTCGGACGTGAAGACGGCCGAGATGATCAAGGCGATCAATCCAAGCGTGAAGATCGGTTTCATCGGCGCCAAGGTCGCCGTCGAACCGAGACAGAGTCTGGAAGCCTCGACCGCGATCGACTTCGTGACGCGAAACGAGTTCGACTACACCATCAAGGAAGTCGCCGACGGCCGCGACTGGAGCAAGATCGACGGCCTGTCCTACCGAAACGACGATGGCGTCATTGTCGACAATCCGGATCGCGCCATCCTAGAGGACATGGATGCGCTGCCCTTCGTTACCCCGGTCTATCAGCGCGATCTCGTCATCGAGAATTATTTCATCGGCTATTTGAAGCACCCCTACATCTCGTTCTATTCGGGACGTGGCTGCAAATCCCGCTGCACTTTTTGTCTCTGGCCGCAGACCGTCGGCGGCCATCGTTATCGGGTGCGGAGCGTCGGCCACGTCGTCGAGGAATTGGCTTGGGCCAAGGCAGCCTTTCCGCAGGTGAAGGAATTCTTCTTCGACGACGACACGTTCACCGACAATTTGCCGCGCACCGAAGCGCTGGCAAAAGAGATCGGCAAGCTTGGGCTGACCTGGTCCTGTAACGCCAAGGCCAACGTACCCTACCAGACGCTCAAGATCATGAAGGACAACGGCCTGCGGCTTCTGCTCGTCGGCTACGAATCCGGCAATCAGCAGATCCTGCACAACATCAAAAAGGGGATGCTGGTCGACGTGGCGCGCCGCTTCACCAAGGACTGCCACGATCTCGGCATCGTCATCCACGGTACTTTCATTCTCGGCCTGCCCGGCGAGACCAAGGAAACCATCGAGGAGACCATTCGCTTCGCCAACGAAATCAACCCCCACACCATCCAGGTCTCGCTCGCAGCACCCTACCCCGGCACCTTCCTCTACAATCAGGCCCGTGAAAATAATTGGCTGCATGAGGATGACGAGTTGATCTCAGATCACGGCGTGCAGATCGCGCCGATCTCCTATGCGCATCTCAGCCACACCGAGATCTTCGACTCGGTTGAATCCTTCTATCGTCAGTTCTATTTCCGCGCTCCCAAAATCGCTTCCATTGTCGGCGAGATGGTGCGCAGCCCCGACATGATGAAGCGCCGCTTGCGCGAGGGCGTGGAATTTTTCCGCTTCCTGCGCGAACGCCGCGACATGGCGGCTTAG
>JANWJA010000068.1 GCA_025449615.1 Methyloceanibacter sp. | reverse complement strand
GTTAAGCGATCAGACTTCGCTGCCATCAGCGATCTGATGAAAGGGGCCGCCTACGGGCGGCCTCTGTCTTAGGAGGGCTGCGCTTCGCGAGATCGCTTCGGCGTTATGGGGGCGTGAGCGCCCTCACCGCCAATCGCTTCGCGGTACTCATAACGGTCGATGTAGGGCTTGAGCCGCTCGATCAGTTTCCGCTTCAGCTCGGGCGGCATTTCGTACTCGGAGACGCGGTGATCGTTCTGCGCGTCGAGATAGGCTTGCATGCGCGGCCGCGCAGCCTCGAAGTCGCCAATCTTTAGCCTTGCGTAGAGATCGCGCAATTTGCCGATCGGATCCTTGACCAGATCCTCGTAGCGAAGCTCGATGAGCTTGTCTTTCGGAATGAGGTGCTTGTCCGCCTCGAAGTCCTCGGTCAGCCGAGCGAACATGTCGAGCACGTAGTCGTCGAGCCACGGATCGAGGTTCGGCGGATTGTGCAAGCCTTGCGTGGAATAGAGCGCGCGCCAGAGCTTCACCGTCGAAGGAAACACTTTCAGCGGATTGCGCGAGATGTAGATATAGCGCGCATCGGGAAAGAGCCTGGTGAGAAGCCTCAGCCTCGCGGCGTTGGCCGGCGTCTTCATTACAAGAGGCTTGCCGCCATGCTTCAGCGCAAGGCGCCGGTAGAACCACATATAGGCGTCGGCCCATTTTTTCTGCTCGGGCTCGGGCACACCTTTGAAGTCGAGATATTCGGTGTCGGCAGGACCGAAACGCGGCCAGGCATGGGTGAGATAGGGAGTCCCCTCGCCCAGCATCATCATGGCGAATTCTTCTTCCTGCGGGCGATCGAAGCCAACCGGCACGTCGTCTTGCGGCCGCTTCTTCGGCAAGAGCACCTTCATCACCTTGGGCAGCGTGTCCTCGGTGAGCAGGAAGTGATGCGGAAAGAAGCATTCGTACGTGGTCGGGTAAGCGAGATTCGGATCCTCAGAGAAAAGATCGTGCAGGAAGGTCGTGCCAGTACGCCAATGGCCGATGACGAAAATTGGAGGCTCGCCTAAGGGAAGCGCTTCGGCGCGCTTGCGATATTTCCATTCGGAGATGCGGTAGAGCACAGAGTTCCACGGCACCCAGAGCAGCAGGAGGAGCGTGTCGGGGAGACAGTTGAGCGTGAAGTTATAATTGCCGCGCTTGAACAGTTTGAGCAGCGCACCCATCCGCATGCCGAACCAGAAATAGATCAGGCGCCCGCCATAACGGGTGATGGTGAACGCAGGGGCTCGTGGCTTCGCCCGCTGACGGCGGCGGGTGCTCTCATAATCCTCGGCAAATTTTTCGTAATCAGGCACGCAGAAACTCCGGCGATCGAGGCGTTAGAGCCCGCCTGTTAGCGGCGATCCGCGGCGAAAGGAAGACCTTTTGCCTTCCGCGGGCTTACCCCTGCAACGCCGCCTTCACCGCGGCAGCAAGTTCCTTCAAGTCAAAGGGCTTTTGCAGGAACATGAAATCGTCGTTGTCGGAGAGGTTGCGGCGGAAGCTGTCCTCGGCATAGCCCGAAATGAAGATGATCTTGAGGTCGGGATGGTCGGCGCGGAGATGCTTCATCAGCGTGGGGCCGTCCATCTCCGGCATCACCACGTCGCTGACGACGAGATCGACTTCGCCATCGAAATTGTTGAAGACTTCGAGAGCTTCGACGCCGGTCGAGGCCTGGAGCACATTATAGCCGCGCTGGCCGAGCGCGCGCGCGGCGAAGCTCCGCACCGCATCCTCGTCTTCGACCAAAAGCACGGTGCCGCGGCCGGTCAAATCCTTCGGCCGCTCGCGCGGGACCTGGCGCGGCGCTTCGACTTGACTCGCCACTTCAATATGACGCGGGAGATAGACCCGCATCACGGTACCCTTCCCAAGTTCGCTGTCGGCGTAGATGTAGCCGCCGGTTTGCTTGACGATGCCGTAGACGGTCGAGAGGCCAAGCCCGGTGCCGCGCCCCACTTCCTTTGTGGAGAAGAACGGCTCGAACATCTTCTCCATCACCTCTTCGCTCATGCCGGTGCCGGTATCGGTCACCTCGATCAGCACATATTCGCCGGGCGGCATGTGCTTGGCGCCGATGTCTTGCGACTCCGGCTCGGCGATATTGGCGGTGCGGATGTTGAGCTTGCCGCCGTCTTGCATGGCGTCGCGGGCGTTGACGGCAAGATTGATGATGACTTGCTCGAATTGATGCAGGTCCGCCTTAACCGGCCACAGCCCGCTCGCCTGATCCAGTTTCAGCTCGATATTCTCGCCGAGCAGCCGGCCGAGCAGAATGGAGAGTTCGGACAGTACTTCGCTCAACTCCAGCACTTGCGGGCGCAAGGTCTGCTGGCGCGAGAAGGCGAGCAGCTGGCGGACGAGGCCCGCCGCACGGTTCGCGTTCTGCTTGATGTTCATGATGTCCTGGAAGGCAGGATCGGACGGGCGGTGGTTTTGCAACAGAAAGTCAGAGAAGCCGATAATGGCCGTCAGCATGTTATTGAAATCGTGGGCAATTCCGCCAGCGAGCTGACCGATGGCCTGCATCTTCTGGCCTTGCACCATCTGAAGCTCGAGCGCGCGCTGCTCGGTGGTCTCGATGGCGTAAGCGATTGCCGCTTCGCCATCGCCTTCGCCATGCTCGATCGGGCTTAAATAGAAGCGGCCCTTCCGCTCCTTGTCCGAGGCGAAGGTGAAATCCAGCGGCTCGATCAGACCTTGCCCGGCGATGGCCTGGTCGAGGGTCTTGCGGAAGTCGGCGCGATCGTCGGGGTCAGCCAGATCCACCAGCGCAGCCATGCCGGTATCGTCGCCGGTTTGGCAGAATAACCGCATGAAGGAGGCGTTGGTTGCGCTGATGCAGCCTTCGGCATCGATGGTGGCGATGGCGATGGGGGCGGCGTGAAACAGGCGCGCAAATCTGAGCTCGGCGGACCCTGCCTCTTCCGCCTCGCCCGCAGAGCGATTGATCACGAGAGTATGTGCGGCCACACTGGCGCCGTTCCGCGGCAGACGATGCAGGATGCGCACGGGAAGATTGGTGCCGTCCGCTTTGATGAGATCGATGTCGAAGCGAGTGGTCGCGCCTTGCGCCTGTCCGCGGCCTGCGCTGGCGACCAGGCTCGCATTGTCCGATGACATGATCTCCGACAGTTTCAGCGGCCGGCCCGCGATCTCGGCGAGATCGAGGCCGAGCCATTGCGCAAGCGTCGCGTTGAGATATTGGATGGTGCCGTCCGCGGCGCTGGCGAAGAACCCGGCCGGGGCATTGTCGAGATAGGCGATCGCCGATTGCACCCGCTCGAAGCTCGACTCTTCGCTGGCACGGTCTTGCGTGATCTCCTCGACCTGCCAGACCACAAGACTGCCGCTTCGGCCCGAGCGTGGATCGACGGGCATTGGGCGGACGGAGATACGGAACCAACGCGGCACAATACCGGCTTCTTCTTCCGCTTCGCCGAGGGCCGGAACGCGGAAATCCTCTTTGAGGCTCCGCCCTTGTTGGCTCGCGCGCGCTAGCCGGAAAATCTGCTCGGCGATGTGGGTACTGCCGGCAAAGGCCCGGTCTGGGGGCAGCACGGCGGCGGCGGCGTCCAGTCCGAGCAGATTGCGATAGGTCTGGTTGGCATAAAGCACGTGACCGGCACTATCGGCGATCAGTGCGCCTTGCGGCAGATTGTCGACGAAGGCCTTGGTGACGTCGTTCCGGGCATGGCGCTGGCCGAAATGCAGGATGCCGACGGCGCCGGCGAACAGGCAGAAGACGCCGATGACGGCAAGGCCGGCGAGAATGGCGAGCACGACCGGTTCGGCCATCTCGCGCGAGACCATGGCGAGCCCAACGGCCGCGGCCCCCAGCGCCAGGGCCAGAAGCACGACCAGGCCCACGCCCGCGTCGCGGCCGGTGCGGTCGGCTACCGGATCGCTATAACGCATGGGGGCATCGATGTCGGTCATGGGGGCAAAATAGCCGATTCGAACGGGCTCCGCGCCGGACTTCGTCGGTTTCGCCGGGAACTTGCACGAGTGAATGTATTGGCTCATCTTGGCACGATGGTTAACGCTTTGTTAGGGCTTGCTTGGGCGGCTTCCAATCCAAGCCGCGCTACGACTCTGAAAAATATGGCTGAGTTCCGTAATTTGATTGACTGTTGCCTTCGCGCCACGGCGGTTTCGCTTGTCGACCCGGTTAAAAAGGAGTAAACAAGTGGTCCGAGCTTACGGCTGCCATGTGTTGTTATGGCGAGCGATTGAGGCGACGCCGGTAGTTTCATCCCGCTCTTAGTCCGTAGGATCGCCGGTAGTTCCCTGCAAATGGTCCGACACTGACGGCTTAGGCCTTAGTGTCAGTCCCCCAAACCTCTCCACTCCCCGCCCCCAAGCGGGGAGTTTTTTTATGCGGTGTTGACCGTCCGGCTGGGAGCCGCGACGATGTCGGAGTTGAATCTTCCTATCGGAGGCATGCGTCGCCTCGCCGTGATGTTGATCGTTTCGATGCTGTGCACGGGGGCGTTTGCCGAGCAGCGCGTGGCGCTCGTGATTGGCAATTCGGACTATGACCATATCGCCCGGCTCGCTACGCCAAGAACAGCGACATTTACGGCAAGAACAGCCGCGTCAGAGATGTTGAGATCAGATTTTCCAGCGGCGCGAGCCTACATACGACGCTGCAAGACAAGGCAGATGGAGAGGTTGTGACGCTGAACCAGCCAGTCGCCTCAAAATGGGTGCAAGTCGTCATTCGGTCGGTCTATCCGGGCTGGAAATATTCCGACACCGCCATCAACGAATTGCAGGTCGATGCGCGTTAGAGCGAGCCCCGCCACGCGCATTGGCAGAACAACCCTTTCGTTGGCACTGACCTTCGCGCTGCCGGCCGTGGCCGGCGAGATGCCGCAAGGCTTCGTCTATCTCCGCGACGTCGATCCGAGCATCCAGCAGGACATGCGCTATGCGGGCTCGGCAAATTTCCTCGGCCACGCGGTCAAAGGCTATGACGCGGCCGAATGCGTGCTGACGAGCAAGGCGGCAAATGGATTGAAGGCGGCGCAGGCTGAGCTGAAAGAAAAGCAGCTCAGTCTCAAAGTCTATGATTGCTACCGGCCGGCACGCGCGGTGGCGTCCTTCGTCGATTGGGCGAAAGAGCCGGACGATCCCAAGGCAAAGTCGATCTATTACCCCGCGCTGGAAAAGCGCGCCCTGTTCCCCGGCTACATTGCGACGCGGTCCGGGCATTCGCGTGGGAGCACCATGGATCTCACGCTCGTACCGCTCGGCTCGAACGCACCGTCCGAAGCCAGCATTGAGCAGAGCCCTGCTGCTTGTACAGCGTCAGGAGCGACCCGCGCACCGGACAACAGCCTCGACATGGGCACCAGCTTCGATTGCTTCGACACCAAGGCCAATACCGAAGCGTCAGGCCTAAGGCAGGCCGAGCGCAAGAACCGTGACCTCCTCGTCGATGTCATGAGGCGGCACGGCTTCGAGAACTACGACAAGGAATGGTGGCACTTCACCCTCAAGGGCGAGCCCTACCCCGACACGATTTTCGATTTTCCAATTAGCCCGCGCGAGTAAGTGGGGCCTACTCGTCCCGATAAACCCGCTCGCGCCGCTCGTGGCTCTCCTGCGCTTCCACGCTCAATGTGGCGATGGGGCGCGCGTCGAGACGCTTGAGCCCGATCGGCTCGCCGGTCTCCTCGCAATAGCCGTAGGTTCCATCATCGAGGCGAATCAAGGCGGCGTCGATCTTGGCGATCAATTTGCGCTGACGATCGCGGGCGCGAAGCTCAAGCGCACGCTCGGACTCTGACGTCGCACGGTCGGCGATGTCGGCGTGCTGCTCGGATTCATCATGAAGGTGCTGGAGCGTTTCCTTGGTCGAGCGCAGAATCTCTTCCCGCCAGGCAAGCAGCTTGCGGCGGAAATACGCACGCTGCTTGTCATTCATAAACGCCTCGTCTTCCGACGGGCGGTAGTCTTCAGAAAGTTTCACCTTGGGCCGCATGAGAGTCGCTGCCATGGGCATCGGGTTGTCCAAGGGCCTTTGCGAGGCCCTTCCTCCATTGTCCCGGCTCTCGCGCATCGTGCAGCGACCCGCCGGGCGCCCCCGTATTACGGAAGCGCGTGGCCAAGTCAAGACAGAGACGCGCCTTGACAAGCGCACGAAGCGGTGAGCGAAAACACAACGCAAATTCGTCACATTTCGCCACCCCTCGGGGTGGTGGGGAAAGAGTCCTGCGTGGCCGTCCGACTGCAAAAATTTTGTGCGCCAAACGCTTTCGATCGCCATATTTATTGGCGTCTCGCGGCTATCCTAGAAAACGCGCGAGGGAAAAGGACCTAAGACACTTGCCCACCTCTTCCCTAGCCCAAGCCGCGGCCGACGCATTTCGCAGCGCCGGCGATTTCGCCGCCGATCTCGTAAACCCGACCATCCGGCTCGGGGTGACGGGGCTGGCTCGTTCCGGCAAGACCGTGTTCATTACCGCGCTCGTGCATAATCTCATATCCGGCGGCAGGCTTCCCTTTTTCGATGCGGCCGCCGAGGGCCGCGTGCTTCGCGCTTATCTCGAGCCGCAACCCGACGACACTGTGCCGCGATTCGAATTCGAGCAGCATCTCGCCGATCTCACCGGCAACCCACCGCGCTGGCCGGAAAGCACGCGGAAGATTAGCCAGCTCAGGATCGCGCTCGAATACAAATCCGCCAAGTTCTGGAAGCGGCAACTCGGCTTCGACCGGCTCAACATCGACATCGTCGACTATCCCGGCGAGTGGTTGCTCGATTTGCCTTTGCTCGATCTCGATTATGAAGAGTGGTCGCGCGCGGCGTTGGAGCAGAGCCGGGTCAAGGGGCGTCGCCCCATCGCCAAGGCCTGGCATCAGGCGCTGGCCGCGATCGATCCTACGGCGCCGGCCGATGAAGCGCTCGCCGCAAAGCTCTCGGATCTGTTCAAGGACTATCTGCGCGCAACCCGATCCGACCAATATTCGCTCTCAACCTTGCCCCCCGGACGCTTCCTCATGCCGGGCGATTTGGAAGGCTCGCCGGCGTTGACCTTCGCGCCGCTCGAAGGCGATGCGTCGGATTTTCTCAAGGGCTCGCTCGGCGCAATGATGGAGCGGCGTTACGAAGCGTATAAGAAACTTGTGGTGCGTCCGTTCTTTCGCGATCATTTCTCGCGGCTCGATCGCCAGATCGTGCTGATCGATGTTCTCGCCGCGCTGAATGGCGGAGCCGCAGCCATCGCCGACCTCGAGCGCGCCATGACCGAAACGCTGCAATGTTTCCGCACCGGGTCAAATACGCTCCTGTCGCGCATGTTGGCGCCGCGGATCGATAGCGTCGTGCTCGCAGCGACCAAGGCCGATCATCTGCACCACACCAGCCACGACAGGCTCGAGGCGATCTTGGCCGCGCTTGCCGAGAAGGCGATCGGCCGCGCCGAGTTCGCCGGCGCCAACGTCAAAGTGTTGGCGCTGGCGGCGGTCCGCGCGACGCACGAGGGCCTCGCAAAAAAGAACGGCGAGAAGCTGCCCTGCATCATCGGCTCTCCGCTTCCTGGCGAGACCATCGGCAGGCGAACATTCGACGGCGATGAGGAGTTTGCAATCTTCCCCGGCGACCTTCCCGCCGATCCGAAGCTCGCGCTGGAAACCATAGAGATCGAGGCGGATGAGTTGCGCTTCGTGCGCTTCAGGCCGCCGAACCCGGTCAAGCTTGCATCGGGAGGCTTTGCCCCCTTTCCTAATATCCGCCTCGACCGGGCGTTGCAGGCGCTGATCGGAGATCGTCTGGCATGAGCAAGCAGAAGACGCGCAAACCCACCTCGTTCAGGGTTGAGGATGTCGAGGTGATCGCGATGCCGAGCGTGGCCACCGAGCCCGCTCTGCCCGCGCCCCGCATCCGTAACGTCCCGGCCCTGGAGCGAGGCTTGCGCTGGGGCAGCATCTTGCTTGGCGCGGTCGGCGGCCTCGTCACCATGGCCGCGACGGTTTGGCTCTACGATTGGGCGCTGGCACTGATCGCGAGGCAAGACATGATCGGCTGGATCGCGGTCGGCCTGCTCAGCCTCGCGGTCCTGGCGCTCGTCATGATCGTGCTTCGCGAGATCGCCGGGCTCATGCGCCTGCGCCGGCTCGATCATCTCCGTCACGAAGCGGACAGCGCCACACGGCAAAACGACAAGGCGCTAGCGCTCGACGTGGCGCAGCGGCTGAAGCGGCTCTATGCCGGACGGAACGACATGGAGTGGGGCTTGGCGCGTTTTGCCGAGCATGAGCAAGAGATCAACGATGCGGCCGAATTGCTGCGGCTCGCCGAGCGCACTCTGGTGGCACCGCTCGACCCGCAAGCGCGCGCTATCGTCGCGACTGCGGCGAAGCGCGTCTCCGTGGTTACGGCAGTGAGCCCCGCGGCGCTGGTCGACATGCTGTTCGTCGGCGGCCAGAATTTACGCATGCTGCGCCGGCTCGCCACGCTCTATGGCGCGCGGCCGGGAACGCTGTCTTTGCTGAAACTGGCGCGCATGGTGCTGACGCATATCGTGCTCACCGGAGGCATCGCGCTCGGAGACGACGTGATCCATCAATTGGTCGGTCATGGATTGACAGCGAAATTGTCGGCGCGGCTCGGCGAAGGCCTGTTCAACGGGGCGCTGACGACACGGATCGGTCTTGCGACAATCGATGTCTGCCGGCCGCTGCCCTATATCGACGTGCCGCGGCCTCGCTTCCGCGAGCTCGTCGCAGAAGTCGCCGGGCTCAACAGCTGAACGGCTGGCGTTGGAGCGTGCAGCCTCCCAACGCCTTCGATTGATCCGAGCTTATTGTTGTGGCGACGGCGCTGAAGCCGTTGGGGCAGCCGGCTTCGCGCCAGCTTGCGGCACCAATTGGCTCAGTGGCACCGGCACAGTGTCGCCCCAAGGCAGATCTTCCGTCGGCGTTGAGTCGCGCAAGGTCTGTCGCGGTTTCTTTTCTTTTTCTGCAGCAGCGGCTTCGGCAGCATCGCTCGGAATCGATCCGAGGTTCAAATCGCCGGGAACGCCTGTTGGCGGCGAAGCCGATTTGTCATCTTCTTGCGAAGTCGTTGCTGTTGACGCTTGCGGTGCGGAAGCGACCGGAGGCGTTTGCGAAGGCATCGCGGCTCGGGCATGGGCCACGGCAGCAACCGGTAAATTCACAGTCGCGTCGATGGGAACGGCCAAGGCGAAGACGTCGGGGGTGACAGCCGGCTCATCGACGACCACCGGGGGAGGAATTGTTGGTGTCGAAGCGATCTGGTCTATCGGACCGGCCTGTTGCCCGCTCGCCTGGGCGGCCTGCGACGTCTTCGAGGGAATGCTTTTCGGCGTCTGCTTGGCGATGACGCTTTCGCCACCGGAGGCCGCGCCGCCGCCGGTAATCTCATGCAACGGGACGACAAGCACACCAGGAATCCCGATCGCGCCCGCGGTCACCGCAAGCACAACTTCAAACGCGACCAGCCCCGCAACCAACGCTAAACCAATTGTGCGGGCGGCGCGGTGGCTGCCCACTTCGCTCATGGCCCAACCCGCAAAAACGCCTCTGAAAGCGCATCCTTTTGTGCGCTCAACCATCATAGCCAAGTTGGTGCCCGGCGTAAGCTTCTCGGCTGTTGCAGCGCACACTAAGTCGGCGATCGTGTCATATCCGTCACAGGGGCTTTCGCGTCTCTTTTTGGGCCAAACGGTGGATAGTGGGGATAAGCAAGACGCGCCGGCTGCGCCCGAACCCGCTTGTTATATGCTTCAACTCGTGAGCGGATCTTCCGCGGAGCGTGCTGGAAGAGAAATCGGAAGGCACAGGAAGCGGCAGGGAAGTTCACAGGGCGAGGCAAGCCCGAAGCTGTCCATTGCCGTGGACGGCTAAAGGTGGAGAGGCTCGTAACGCTAGGTGCCACGGCCTGTAGGCGACGCCGCATAGCCGTGAGGCGTAGTCGATAGGGCACAGAGCGAGACAAGTTTCACTGCCGAACCTGGAACCGGCCCGGCCGGGCTGGAACCACGTCGTTTCAACGCGACGTTAAATAAGGGCCAAGGCCAAAGTCGCGCCGCCGTTCTTGCGGGAAACTGTACGAACAGAGCGCGCGATTAGAGACCGAAAGGTCTCGCGGCGCCGACGGATCGTCCCGAACGGGCGTGAAGCCGACATCGCACAGGGGGGCGGGGCTACCAAGCTCCGCCTTTCCTGTTTTTCTAGCCCCCCTTGTCCTCTCTCACAAAGCTGGCGCCATCCCTCAAGATGACTAAGATTGCGCGCCCAAACCGGGAGAGGTGTTTCGCGTGGCCTTCCGTGTCTCTTATCTCGTGTGTCTCGCGGCGGCGCTTGCCGCCTTGCAGCTCGCGTCTTGCAGCACGATCGAGAAAGTCCGAAGCAAGGACGGCGCCTCAAACGACGCCGAGGCGGTCAAAGTCAAACCGGAGGATCCGCTGTCGCGGCCGATCCAAGTCGCCTGGACTTCGGCCCGCGCCAAATATTGCGGCTTCCTGTTCGACCCAGTGAGGCTCCGCGCGAATTATCTGGCCTCAGCCGCGGCAAGTAACCCACCAGATCAGATGAAGAAGCTCGAGCATGCTTACGACTACACGTTCGAGTCCGTGCTCGCCGGTATCGGCGACGATCCTTCTTATTGCAGCCAAGCACGAACTGATGCGATCAGGGTTGATCTCACCCGCTATCTTGCGGGCGACTACACACCGTCGGCGCGTGCCGCACGTTAGTTCGGCGATATTGTTGGAGCTGTGCCGCTCGGCGAAGGCTCGACTGCAGTAGGCGGCGCAGTCGTTTGCGGTGCGCTTGCGGCCGGATCCGGCAACTCCGATGTCACGCCGCTCTCCGCTGCCGGCGGAGTTGCCGGCTGCGAGACATTTGGTGGCGGCGGCGGTGCCGGAATTTCATCCAGCGGCTCGTTTCTGATTTTCTCGGCGGTCCGCACCAGGAAATCTTCGTCACCGTCAGCGGCCAATAGATAAGAGATGCCGCTCTCCGACCAGGACACCATGCCGACATCACCGGCCATGCTGAATTCTGGCTCGCTCGTGCTGTCGCTCGGTAGCGCGTAGAGCGCGACCGGCGCGCCGCGCGTGCCAAGATAAAGAATCTGACCGAGCGGCTTGCCGCGATATTGCAGGAGCTGGCCGCGAACCAGCTTCAATCCTTGCGGATCGAGGTTCGGCACTTTCAGCGACGGCCCGATCGCTTGCGCGAGCTCGAAGGCGACGAGATCGCGATTGCCTTGACTGGTCAGTCCGACTTCGAGGCTGGACCGGGTGAGCAGCGATTGCATGCGCGCAACGTCATCCTGCCAGCTCGAAGGCAGCCGCGCCGTCTGCTTCGGCAACATGTAACGCACTGGCGTGAGCTCGGGCAGGATGATGGGCACGGCGTAGCCGGCGAGACCGGCGAGAATTGCAATGAGCACGACGGAAGCGATCGGCTTCCCCTTGGCTTGCGCGGCGACCGGCTCGGTGGTGCGCACATAGGGATCGGCGCGGAGCGTGATCTCGTTCAACTCGCCAGCGAGAATGGCTTCGAAGGCGCTCTCGAAACGACTATGCGCTTCTTTCAGCGCATCGACTCTCCGTGCGATGACCTCGTCCTGCTTGAGGACTTTCTCCACCGCCTTGGTCTGGGCGCGCGCGAGCTGACCGTCGACATAGGCCACGAGCAATTCGTCACTGAGTTCGGTCATGTTGGGAGTCCTTTGGATATAGTGTCTCGACCGTGGCGCTCGATGCCATGTCCCACCCCTCGCCCAAGCGATCGGCAAGATTGGCGCTGGCACGAATCAGCCGCGAGGCGATCGCATTCACCGAGCAATCCAGCACGCGTCCGGCGTCCTCGTAGTCGAAGCCCTCGCCATAAACGAGGAGAAGCGCGCTGCGCTGTTGCGGCGGCAGCTGACCGAGGAAGCCGGCTGTCACATCGTCGGTGATCTCATCGGGATAAAGCAGCGACTCGAAGTCAGAGTCGACCTTGGCTTGGCGCATGGGCTCGGCTTGATCACGAAGTTCCTGCAGCCAGAGCCGATAAATCTCGGCGAAGGCCCAGCGGTCGAGCGGCGTGCCGCGCTGATAGCGGTATTGCTCGGCAAGCATGCGCTTGAGCGCCCGGCCGAGCAGCGCCGTGCCGGCCTCTTTGTCGCCGATGAGAACATCGGCGAAACGCTTCAGCCTTGGCACAAGAATCACCAGACTGTGCCGAAACGGATCGTGGTTTTGACCTGCCTCAATCACGCCGCATTCCCCCGCCTGGAAGCGCGTTGGCTCACTTCGGAAGTTTTCCCCCGCGAATCACAAGATTAGCATATTTCGCTTTTTGGCAGGAAACCGAGTAGTTCAGGGCCAATTCTGAAAGGCTTTTCCACAGCTCTCGTCGAGTTCATCCACAGCTTCCGCAGGATTTAATAAAACTGTCAAAAAGCGCTTGCTTCAGTCACTGGGCTGCCCAATTGTTGCTCAGTCTAATGATTAGAGTTTCAGCTATGTCAGTGGTGTCTCAGGGGAGTGATACCAAGACCGCGCTGGACGGGAGCGCCGCGGGGGGGTCGCGGTTGCACGCCTTCACCAAGGCCCTCAGCAAAACCAGACACGCAACTTCAAACGCTGTTGCCGCAAGCCGCGAGGCTTGGGCAAAAGTCGCCACCTCGCAACGCGACGTTGCTCGGAGCGACGTCGCGCAACGCATCGCTGCACTCGCAGACAGGACGGCGGTACAGACCACGCAAGCAACCTCAACTGCAGTCGCGGCCGGTAGGACCGGCTTCACCAACGCCGCCGTGATCAGCAAAGAGTCGGTGCTACCTGAGATCGGCCGCACTGGCACGATGTTGCGCGAGCGGATGAAGCCGGAGCGGCTGAGGCAGGACTATCGCAACACGCTGATCTGGCTGCACGAGAATGTATTCGACAGTCCCATCGAGAAGTTGTTCTTCATTCCGACCAAAGGCCGCGTCGCTACGGACAGTGTCACGGTGATCGGCACGCGGCAGGCGGAGGGGCACGACTATCGTCCGACGCCAAGATTGGTTTTCGATTGGGCGCTCTCGGCCATCGATGAGGATCTGGGCAAGCTCAGCTTCGTCGATTACGGCGCCGGCAAAGGCCGTGCGCTGCTACTCGCCTCACAACATCCTTTCACGGCTGTCGGCGGCATCGAATATGCCGAGGAGCTGCACGACGCGGCGACGATGAACATCGCGCAATTTCCGCGGAGCCAAATGAAATGCCGCGATGTCGAATGTGTGCATGATGACGCGGCCGAGATCGGAGCGCTCGACGGACCGGCGGTGCACTATTTCTTCAATCCGTTTTCGCGCGAAGTGTTCGCCGAGGTGTTGCACAGCCTCGTCGCGTCCTATCGCAAGCATCCGCGGCGGCTCTATCTGATCCTAATCGACCCGGTGGCGGAGGACCTCGTGGAGAAGAGTGGCATCTTCATGCCGCTCTCCCTCCCGCCATCCGCGCGGGCTCGCGCGCAATTGCTGAGCCCCTACAAGATCGCGGTCTATCGCAGCCTCGTCTAAGGACGCCCCTACTTCACGCCGAGCTTCTTCTGCAGGCTCGACGACGAGGTGGTGTACTGGAAGATCAGCTTCTTATCCGGATAGACATATTTGTGCGCGGCTTGCGCCATGAGCGCTGCCTCATGGAAGCCGGAGAGAATGAGCTTGAGCTTGCCCGGATAGGTATTGATATCGCCGATGGCGAAGATGCGGGGCTCGCTCGTCTCGAATTTCGCCGTGTCGACGGGAATCAAATTCTCGTTGAGCTGGATCCCCCAATCGGCGACCGGGCCGAGCTTCATGGTGAGCCCGAAGAACGGCATCATAATTTCGGTCTTCTGCTCGAAGGTCTCGCCGTCGGCACCTTTGACCGTGACCGAGCGAAGCTGACCGTTTTCGCCGTGTAGTTCCGTCACCTGCCCCAGCTTGAAATTTACGTCGCCGCTCTCGACAAGGGCGAGCATTTTTTGCACCGAGGCAGGGGCGGCGCGGAACTCGGCGCGCCGATGCACCAGCGTGAGCGACTTCGCCACCGGCTGAAGATTGAGCGTCCAATCGAGCGCGCTATCGCCGCCGCCGACGATGAGGACGTCACGCCCACGGAAATTCTCCATCTTCCGCACGGAGTAGAAGACAGACTTGTCCTCGTAAGCTTCGATGCCCGGCAGCGGTGGCCGCTTCGGCGTGAACGAACCGCCACCTGCGGCAATGATCACAATCTTGCATTCGAAACGCTTGCCAAGATCGGTGGTGAGGCGGAAGCCGCCGTCGAGCCGCTCCAGCGTGTCCACCCGTTGATTGAAATGGAACTCGGCGCCAAACGGCTTGATCTGCTCCATGAGCTTGTCGGTCAGCTCCTGGCCGGTGACCACAGCGAGCGCGGGAACGTCGTAGATCGGCTTCTCAGGGTAAAGCTCGGTGCACTGTCCGCCGGGCCGATCAAGGATGTCGATCAGATGCGCCTTGATATCGACGAGGCCGAGCTCGAACACGGCGAAAAGCCCCACGGGGCCTGCGCCCACGATCACGGCATCGGTCTTGATCAATTCTTCGGACATGGCATGCGCTCTTATTGAAGCTCGGCTCTAGAATTGTTTCGTAGGGATGCGGACGACGAGACCATCAAGCGCATCGGTGACCTTGATCTGACAGCTCAAGCGGCTCTCCTCGCGGATGTCGAAGGCAAAGTCGAGCATATCTTCTTCCATTTGCTCAGGCGTCCCAGTCGCCTCGCGCCAGGCCTCATCGACATAGACGTGACAGGTGGCGCAAGCGCAAGCCCCGCCACATTCAGCGGCAATACCGGCCACCGAGTTTTTCACCGCAGCCTCCATTACCGTCATGCCGGGCTCTGCCTCGACGACGCGTTCGGTTCCGTCGTTCTGAATAAAGGTGATCTTGGCCATGGCAGTGGCGGCGTTATCAATCGTTTCCGGTCGTGGGGACAGGCGGGAAGGAGTTCGCCCAGGGAACGCCGATCGCGAGAGCAAACCCGCCCAACGGCCACCGCTCTATAGGACAAATGGGGAAGAGACTCCAGCCTTTAGGCGCCCGGTTCCTGTGCCTCAAGCACGCTACCGATGAAGGCGTTCGCTTCGAGGACGGAGGATTCAAGTTGCGCAATCGAGGTGGCTCGCGATGATGGGTTTCCAGCTTCCGCGCGTTCGGCAGCTTCGGCAATGCGCCAAGCGCCAATTGCCCTCGCCGACCCTTTCAGCGTGTGCACGGCTTCACGCCATTCGCTGTCCGAACGCGCTGCTTTGACGCGCCCCAGATAGATCGGGGATTGGGTGCGGAAGAGATCCAGGACTTCGCGCTCCAGCTTCCGATCGCCAAAGGTTTGGCGCGAGAGATGGGTGCGATCCAGCGGAGACGCCGGAGTCGCGCCCGCTTGCAGCCGCGGCTGTTGCTTGGTGGCCATGGAGCGTCTCCTCGTTTGCCGAAACCAAATGCCAGTCTCGCCTGCACGCGTTAATTGGCTGTTTCTCAAGCGCGCTACCCGCAAGCGGTGTGACGGCAAAACAACGACAAGGCGGAAATTGCCTCAATTTGGGACGCTGGAAATCATAGAAACTTCAATATCTTTCAGTATCTTAAGCCGCGTAAAGCATATTCCGCGATTGCACTTTTGTTATGACTAAAAATCCGTTAACGATAGAGCAAGAGGGGGAATGCGGTGGGGCTCTTCCGAGGTGTATACCCCCGGAAGTTTGGTGTTTCCCGTGTACGCAAGCGTCGCGAGCGGCGGAGTATCGCGATCGTAGCGGCGCAATTCTCTCGTTTGTTAGTCTGGTAGTTGCGAGGAACGCGTGATGTCGCAGGAACAAGCGAAGTCGCCTTCTGTTGAGTCAGAGTCCGGCAAAGACGAAGCCAAGACGGAGCCCGAGGCGCGCGCGCCAGAGTTACAGAGACGGGCCTCGTTGACCGAGCGTCTTCGCACCGAGCAGCGGAACACCGAACCCCGAACCTCCGAGCTCGGGACCCAAGAGTCCAAGACCTCAGACCTCAAGCCTAAAAGCGAAGATGCCGGTGTGGCCGATCTTGGCGATGCAATGGCAGGAAACGCCGCCGCAAAGCCGATCACACGTTCCCGCCGGCCCGCAGGTCCCGCGCAGCGCCGGATCGCCGCAGCCGCGGCCAATGACGACGTGCCGTCGATCGGCGGACTGATTTTCGCCCTCCAGCAGCGACCTTCGCGCACGCCCTTCGTCTTTGCGCTGTTCGCCTCGATCGCCTGGTTCGTGATCGGCGGCTATTTCGCCTACGGTCAAATCTCAAACCAGATCGCCACTGGCGATGCCGCTTCCAGCGCCTCGGCTTTGACCGCGGCGATGACGATCCTGGTGCCGATCGCGATCTTCTGGTTCATGTCGCTGCTCGTCTGGCGCGCGCAGGAACTCCGGCTTATGGCCTCCGCCATGACCGAGGTCGCGGTCAGGCTCGCTGAGCCGGACAAGCTTGCCGAGCAGTCGGTCGCCTCGCTCGGTCAAACCATCCGCCGGCAGGTCGCGGCGATGAACGACGCGATCTCGCGCGCCATCGGCCGCGCGAGCGAGCTCGAAACGCTGGTCCATAACGAAGTCGCAGCACTGGAACGCTCCTATGGCGAGAACGAAGTGCGCGTGCGTGGGTTGATCAGCGAGCTTGCCAGCGAGCGCGAAGCTCTCGCCAATAACAGCCAGCGCGTGAGCGAGGCGCTAAAGGGCGTCGGCGCGCAAGTCTCCAAGGACATTTCTGCCGCGAGCGGATCGATCGACAAGAAGCTCGCCGAGCGTGGGCTGCAATTGACCGAACTCCTGGTGGCGCGGAGCAACGAGGCGGCCGATCAGGTACAAAAAGCGCAAGCCAAAGTCGCCGAGCACGTGCCGGGCCTGTTGGATCGGTTGACCAAGGAACAGACGCGCCTCAGTCAGGTCATCGAAGGCGCGGCGAAGAATCTCTCGGCGCTGGAAACGGTAGTCGGCGAGCGGGCCAACGCTCTCGACAAGACCTTGAAGGAGCGCACCGAGGCACTGACCGCTTCACTCGCAACGCGCATCAAGGGCCTGGAGACCGCAGTGGGCCAGGGCGCGCTCGTGCTCGACAAGACCTTGAGAGATCGCACCGATGCGTTCACCACCTCGGTGTCGCAAAACGCCGGCGTGCTCGACAAGGCCCTGAAGGACCGCACCGATGCCTTCACCGCAGCGATCGCGCAGAATGCCGGCGCACTCGACAAGACGCTGAAGGAGCGCACCGAGACTTTCGCGCAGACCATCGGACAGACAACCGCCGGGCTCGACAAGACGCTGAAGGAGCGCACCGAGACTTTCGCGCAGACCATCGGACAGACAACCGCCGGGCTCGACAAGACGCTGAACGAGCGCACCGAGACTTTCGCGCAGACCATCGGACAGACAACCGCCGGGCTCGACAAGACGTTGCAAGACCGCACCACGGCGTTCACCTCCACGGTTAATCAAAGCGCAATTGCGTTCGACAAGACCGTGGCAGAGCGCGCCCAGGCGGCGAGTGCTTCCCTCACCGAGCGGTTGAGGACAATCGACAGCACGTTCGGCCAGCATGTCGCGGCGGCCGACAAGGTCTTAAGCGAGCACACCAAAGCCATCGAGGGCAAGTTCGGCGAGCAGAGCGCGCAACTCAATCAGCTGCTCGCCAATAGCTCGAACCTGATCAAGCAGACAGCCGACCAGGTCGGTTCACAGTCCAAGGAAGCCATCGGCGTTCTCACCAATCAGACGCAGGCGCTGCGGGACGTGTCGCGCGGGCTGTTGGAACAGATCCACAGCCTGACGCAGCGCTTCGAGAATCAAGGCCAGGCGATCCTCACCGCCGCCAAGGCGCTCGATAGCTCCAATACCAAGATCGACTCGATCCTGGAGAGCCGCCACCAGGCGATCATCGGCCTGTTGCATACCGTCAATACCAAGGCACTAGACCTCGACAATGCGATGCGGGGCTATGCGGGCACGGTCGAGAATTCGCTCGTCGAGGCCGAGACCAAAGCCAAGCAAGTCGGCGCCGCGCTCGCCCGCGACACGGCAGGTCAGGCGCAACAGGCGCTCGCTCAGATCGAACGCTTGCGCGAGGAAGCTCAGGCACATACGCAGCGCGCCGTCGGCGATCTCAAGGGCAGCTTCGAATCGGTGATGACGCAAATCGGGCGTCAGCTCGAGCAGATGCGCGGTCAGTTCGACAACACGTCGCGCGGCATGCGCGATGCAGCACGGCAGACCGCAAGCGATCTCGACCAGATGCGCATCGAGATGCAGCGGCGCATGGACAGCCTGCCGCAGCAAACAGCGCAAGCCACCGCCGCGATCCGGAAAGCCCTTTCCGAGCAGTTGAAGGAGATCGAGGCGATCACGCCTATGCTCAACCGCGCGGCCGATCCCGCTTTTCGTCAACCGTCTCCATCGCGCGCGCCGCAATTCAGGGAAGAGGCGCGGCCATTACCAAGCGAGTACGATTCACCGCCGCTGCCCCGCTTCGATGCCCAAGGGCAGCAGGCTTATACGCCAGAGCAAGATATCGGCTCGGTCGCGAACAGCCTGGCGCAGCAGCTGACCGGCGCGGCGACCCGGAGAAGTGGCGCAGGTCCCCTCCCCGGCCAGATCGACAACCGCGTGGGCGACCGCAGGCGCGAACAGCGCTGGTCGGTCGGCGATCTTCTGTCTCGTGCGTCCGAACCTGAAGCGCCTGCCTATGGCAATCAGGGGTTCCGCGGCGCGCCTCAAGTCGCCGGCGCCCAAGGCTTGCGGATCGATGAGATCGCGCGCGCCATCGACTCGCGCACGGCGTCTGAGGTCTGGCAGCGCTTCCGCGCCGGTGAGCGCGGCGTGTTGGGACGGCATCTGTACAGCACCGACGGGCAGTCGACGTTCGACGAGATCAGCCGGCGCTACGACCGCGACGGCGAATTCCGGGCCAATGTCGATCGCTATATGAGCGATTTCGAGCGGCTGCTGGGCGATGCCGAGCAGGCCGACCCGGACGGCCGCATGATGCAGACCTATCTCACTTCTGAGACGGGTCGCGTCTATCTCTTGCTCGCGCATGCGAGCGGGCGGCTGCGGTAGGGCAGATCGGCGACAAACAGACGAAAATTGCGCCCGTTGTGGTGACGCAATTTTGACGCCGTTGCTTCGTACAAACTTTAGGCGCCGCAAGGTAGAGTTTCGCTGCAACGGATCGAGTTTGTGGCGGACCATGAGAATCGCAGCAATAACCATCGCGCTCGGCTTAAGCGCCCTTTGTCTCAGCTCCGCAAGTTCGGAGGCTCGGGATCGCACGGGCACATCGCCACGATTCTGGGGGGTGTACACGCCCTATTACACGGCCCATTACTGGCCGTTGGTCGCTCCCGGTTATGCGACGTGGGGATGGGGGTGCGCGCCGCACTACAACGCTTGGGGCGATACACGACGCCAACTCTATGGATGCTCGGGCGGCAGCCGGCGCCGCTAACGCTTGGTCACCACCCAGGTGGTGGTGTCCTGCATCACTTCCGTGAAAGCCTGGTTCAGAGCCGCGACCGCCTGGGTCGGCGCATCGCTCGGCGAATTCACCCTCGAGGTGAATGACTTTTGCGCGACGACCTTGCCGGAATTGTTGACCAGCTTGGCGAAGAGCTCGACCTCGGCCGCGGCGTGGCCATTCGAGGCATCAATCTGGAAAGATCTCAGCTCGGTGGAAAGTGTGTAGTCACCGGAACTCGTGCCCACCGATTTGACTGCGCCGGAATTTTGAATGGTCTCGACCATGCGGGCTTGAACCAGACGCGGCAGGCGATCACCCCAAGCGACGCCCTTGTAATAGGACACCGTATTGGCGCTCGGTTTCACCATAATGCGATTGGTATCGAGCGGTGTCGCCGCCACGGGCTCGCTGACTGCGAGTTGGTATTTTGCCGATTTCGGCGAGGCCGCGAAGGACCGGGACGCTACGATGTCATAGGTCGTGGGGGGCGGAGAGCCGGCGCAGCCGGCTAGCCCCAGGCCCACTATGCCTAGCGTAACGATCGCCGCCGGCCTGAACATCACGGTTCAACCCCCTGTCGGCAAGCCACCCTTTTCTGGGCCCTCAGGGCGTGCTGTTGCCACGGGGAGTATATTCCGGCACTTGACTGCCACCAAGCAAAAAGCCCTTGGGATTAGCCTCGAACTTCTCAAGTATCCGGTTCAGCGTCACTGCGGTCCGCTTGCCTTCCCGCATGAAATTGCCGAATTCGGCGATACTATCCTTGGCAGTCTTGGTCAGGCCGGTAATATTGTCTCCAAGTGAGACATCAAGTTTCCCAGACAAGTCCTTGAAAGAGGCCGCACCCTCCTTGACGTTGGTGATGGCTAGCGAGATGTCGTCCGTTTTCTCCGCAAGCGCGGTCGTGACAGCCTCGATGTTGGTTACGCTCTTGTGGATGGATTCCTGGTTCTCGGCGACGAGATCGTTGAGGCGCGTCAGCAGAGCATTGGCGTTGTTCATCACTGCCGGGGCCGCGTCGAACAGACCTTGGCCCGACCCCGGATCGGCTTTGATCACGGGAATTGGGTTCTCAGCAGTGGCGACGAGAAACGGAGAGTCTGGCGTACCGGCACTGATCTGAATGCCACTGCCGCCGGTGAGGCCGAGCGACTGAATACCGGCATGGGAGTTCTCGCGGATCGGCGTGTCGGTGCGCACGCTGACCAGCACTTGCACGTTCCTGGCGTCTTCCGGGTCAAGCGCGAGCGACTGCACCTCGCCGACCTTGATGCCGTTCAAGGCCACGTTGGCGCCCGAGGTTAGCCCACCGACCGAGCCGTTGAAGACGATGTAGTATTGCTTGCCGCCGCCGGCGAGATTGGTCATCCAAAAAATAAAGACGAAGGCGAGCGCAAAGACGCCGAGCACGAAGCCGCCGATCATCAGATAATTGGCCTTGGTCTCCATGCAGTCTCTCTCCTATCGCGCGGCCGCCGCCGCACGGGTGGCCGGCATCGCCGCGCGTGCCCGCTCGCCGCAGAAATATTCTTTGATCCAGGGGTGATTGGGCTTCTGCTGCAACTCCCCCGGCGAGCCGGTACGCACGATTTTCTTGTCGGCGAGCACGGCGACGCGATCGCACACGGTGAAGATAGTATCGAGGTCGTGGGTCACCATGTACACGGTGAGGCCAAGCGTCTTCTGCAGCTTCTGGATCAGGTGATCGAAATCCGAGGCTCCGATCGGGTCGAGGCCGGCGGTCGGCTCATCGAGGAATACGATCTCCGGATCGAGCGCCAGCGCGCGGGCGAGACCTGCGCGCTTGCGCATACCACCGGAAAGCTCGGACGGGTATTTGTGGGCGGCATCGGGCGGCAGGCCCACCATGGCGAGCTTGAGGAAAGCGAGATCGTCCATCATGGCTTGGGCCAGCTCTAAATGCTCGCGCATCGGCACCTGAATGTTTTGCAGCACGGTCAGCGAGGAGAACAGCGCACCGTCTTGGAACAATATGCCCCACCGGGTCTCGATGTCGAGGCGATCCTCCGGTGATAAGCCTTTGACATTACGGCCAAAAAGCTCGATTTCGCCGGTATCCGGCTTGATCAAGCCGGTGATCACGCGCATCAGCACGGACTTGCCCTGGCCCGATCCGCCGACGATGGCGAGGATCTCGCCGCGAAACACGTCGAGGCTGAGCCCGTCCCAAATCTGATAGGCGCCGAAGCTCTTGGCGAGCCCGCGCACGCGGATCAGGACCTCTTTTCCGTTCTCTAAGATCACACCCCGATCCCCGACAGAAACATGGCGAAGATAGCGTCTAGGATTATCACGAGGAAAATCGCCTTGACCACGGCGCTCGTCACATGCTGGCCGAGTGACTCTGCACTCCCCTCCACCTTCATACCTTCGAGGCAGCCGACCAGGGCAATGATTATCGCGGCGAACGGCGCTTTCACCATGCCGGCCATGAAGTGCTGAAAGTCAACCGCGTCGTGAAGCTTGTCGATATAGGTGCCTGCGTCGATGCCGAGCACGGCCATGGCCATGATGCCACCGCCGATCAGGCCCATGATGTCGCCGAGAAAGGTGAGCAGCGGCAGCGCCACGACCAGCGCCAGCACGCGGGGGATAACGAGCGTGTCCATTGGATCGATGCCGAGGGTGCGCATGGCGTCGATCTCCTCGCGCATCTTCATCGAGCCGATCTCGGCGGTGAAGGCGGAGCCGGATCGGCCTGCGACCATGATCGCGGTCAAGAGAATGCCGACCTCTCGAAGGGCCAGGATCGCGACCATGTTGACGGCGAATGGTTCGGCGCCGAACGGTTTCAGCTGTACCACGCCCTGCTGCATCACCACGGCGCCGATCAGGAGACAGATCATCGCGATGATGGGCACGGCGCGCAAGCCGGCATGATCCAGATGATGCACGAAAGAGGTCATGCGGAAGCGCCAGGGCTCCTTGATCATGCGGCCGAGCGCGAAGGTCACCTCGCCCAAGAAGTTAGTAAGGAGGAGCGCGTCGGTGCCGACACCAGTGATGGCCTTGGTGCCGTCGTCGACGAATTGCTTGAGGGGCGCACGGGTCTCGATCTTGGGCCGCTCGGCACCACTCCTGCTCTTCACCTCCTCGATCAGGATGCGGAAGGCTTCGGTCGCCCCCGAATAGCGGGTGCGCAAACCGCCCGCCGACCAGGATGCGGCGGTTCGTTGCAACAGCATGGCGCCGGCGGTGTCGATCTCCGCGATGCCCGCGATATCCATCTCTCCGGTGAACTCGGGCGTCGGCGGGATCGGCACGCGCAGGCGCTTCAGCGCGGCATCGATCTGGGTGGCCTCGGCGACCGTCCAGGCGCCCGAGGCGATCAGGCGAAACGTCGTACCATGGAGTTCGACGCGGAAGCCCGGCGCCCGCGCCTGGGTCGAGAGTTTTAGGGTAAGGTCGCGCTTAAGCATGGCCCGGATCGGTAGTGCCTGGTTACCCCGTGGAACAAGTTGGTTTTGCAGGAAAATCCAGGAGAAAGGAAGGCGATATGCAGCGAGGCGAAAACGTCCATGGTTAACGTCGTCCGCCCGGGCCGGCATCTCAAGGTCGCCGTCGAAAGCTGGCCGATTGCGGGCGGGTTCACCATCTCGAGGGGCGCCAAGCACGAGGCGGTCGTGGTGGTGGCCACAATCGAGGACGGCACGTATTTTGGTCGCGGCGAATGCGTCCCCTATCCCCGCTATGGCGAGAGCGTGGAGAGCGTGGTCGGCTCTATTGAAGCCCTGGCGCCGCAAGTCGCGGCCGGGCTCGATCGCGATAGGCTCGGCGATGCACTGCCGTCAGGCGCTGCGCGAAACGCCCTCGACTGCGCGCTTTGGGATCTGGATGCGAAGTCGACGGGCGTCAGCGTCGCGACGTTAGCCGGTGTCGGCCAGCTCAAACCGGTTGAGACGGCTTTCACCATCTCGCTCGCGTCACCGGAGGAGATGGCGCGGAAAGCGCGGGAGGCGCGCGATCACTGGCTCCTCAAGCTCAAGCTTGGCGGCGATGGCGACGAGGAACGGCTTGCGGCGGTGCGCGCGGCTGTTCCCGATGCACGGCTCATCGTTGACGCCAACGAAGCGTGGTCCGAGACGAATCTCGAGCGCATGCTTGAAGCGGCGACGGCCGCGCGAGTCGAGCTGATCGAGCAACCGCTGCCGGCAGGCGCCGACCAGGTTCTCGAATATTACGAGCGAAGGGTCCCAATTTGTGCCGACGAGTCGGTGCATGATCGCGCTTCGCTCGTGAAGATTGCCAAGCGCTACGATGCGGTGAACATCAAGCTCGACAAGACCGGCGGACTCACCGAGGCGCTCGCCACAATGGCGGAGGCGCGTGCGCGCGGACTCAAGATCATGGTGGGGTGCATGGTGGCGACGTCGCTCGCCATGGCCCCTGCCCTCGTTTTGGCGCAAGACGCGGATTGGGTCGATCTCGACGGACCGTTGCTACTCGCCCGCGACCGCGGCCTCGGCTTGATCTATGAAGCGGGCGAAGTCTTCCCGCCGGCGCCCGCGCTCTGGGGGTGAGGCTCAAGGCCCTCGATCACCAAGCCGCCATGCCAGCGGCGCACGAGCAAGCCGGCGCAGAGCACGGAAATAAAGGCCAGCACCGCCATGCCCGCGTAAGCCTCAGGACCGAACAGCCGATAAAGCGGGCCTGAGGCAATGGTGGCTAACCCCATGGCGAGGCCGGCAACTGCTGCGGCATAAATTCCCTGCGCGGTCGCTGCGCGATCCTCCGGCACGGCATGGGTCAAGAAGTGGATGGCGGCGAGATGCGCCGCGCCAAAGCTGAAGGCGTGCAGACTCTGCACCAGCGCCGTCAGCAGAAGCGGCGGCTCGAATGCCATGAGGCCCCAGCGGATGGTTGCGGCTGAAGCTGCGATCGCGAGCAGGCGCGCAGCACCGAGCTTTGCGATCAGCTTTCCAGAGAAGGCGAACAGCGCGATCTCGACGATGACACCGAAGGCCCAGAGCGCACCGATCGCTTCGCTCGAGAAACCTTGACGCTGCCAAGCGATGGTGCCGAATGCATAATAGACCGCGTGGCTCGCTTGCACGGCACTCGTGGCTAATAGAAACAGCAAGAAGAGCGGCGCTCGAAACAGCGCCATCGCCTCGCTCAGCTTGAGGTGGCGGTGCACGCCGTCAGTTGGCCTCACCTTTGCCGTCAGCGATCTCGGCAAGAGCATAGTGCCGATGATCATCAAAACGGTTGCTGCCAGCAGTAGCGGCAGGATGGTCGCCGCCCCCCAACGCTGAATGATGAAGCCGGCGCCGAAGCTTGCGAGGATGAAGCTCGCTGAGCCCCAGAGCCGCACGCGACCATAGTCGAGGCCATGTTTGCGAATGCCGGCCACGGCGACGGTCTCGATCAGCGGCATGATCGTGGTCCAGCAGATGGCGAGCAGGATGGTCGCGGCAAGCATCGGCCAGAATCCGTCCGACGCCCAAAGCGCCAGGAATGAGAGCAGCGAACCGCCGCCGAGAATCAGCAGAATGGCGCGGCGATCCGTTGCCCGGTCGGCGGCGAAGCTGATGGCAGGCGTTGACAGGATGCGGACAAACAGAGGCGCCGCCAGCAGCAACGCGATGGCGTCCTCGCTCATGCCCCGGAAATGCAGCCAAACCGGCATATAGGGCAGGTAGAATCCAACCACGAGAAAGAGGGCGGCATAGAGGAAGGCGAGCCTGGCGGCGACCGGGGTTCCGATCGGCTTCAGGTTAACCGCGCGGGGCGCTTTGGCGATGGGGGCTTTTCCCGGCAATTAACGACTCGCTCTTGGCTAGTGGGGTAGGCTCGGGCCTTACCCCGAATCGCGATAACTTCGCTAGCCATGGCAGACACCGCCCCCAGCCAGCCCGTAATGGGCCAGACCGAGACCTCCAACCGGGGTCGGTCGAGATATGAGGTCATCGAGGCAACGCTGATGAGGTCGCAGGAGGGCCGCGCCTTCCTCGCCGAATATGCCAGACGCAATCGAGCCGCCGATACCGAGATGCTGCTCGAGGCAATCGCAAGATTGGAGCATATCATCCGCAGGCCGCAGAACGACCGCGACAATGAGGGCGTGTGGGGCGAACTTGTCGAGATGAGCGAGGCGATTGCCCGCATGCGGCGCGAAATCGCCGCCATCAAGCCGCCAAGCCAGATCATCGCGGCGACCGTCGAGCTGGAGCAGGTGGTCAGCGCCACCGAGAAGGCAACGTCGGAGATTCTGCAGGCGGCCGAGGAAGTCCAGGAAGTTGCCTGGACCTTGCGCGAGAAAGGCGTCGAGGCAGACGCTTGCGAGCTGCTCGACCAGCGCGCGACCGAGATTTACACCGCCTGCTCATTTCAGGACATCACCGGGCAAAGAATGGAGAAGGTGGTGAAGGTGCTGCATTTCATCGAGCAGCGCCTCAACGCCATGATCGAAGTCTGCGGCGCGCGCGGCGTTACCGACGAAATTCTCGCCTCACCCGAAATAACCGACGCGGAATTGCTCAACGGGCCGCGTCCCGAAGGCGAAGGTCTGAAGCAAGACGACGTGGACAGGGTTCTAATCGTGAGCGATGAGGCCGCGGACACCTTGCGGGACGTCCAGCAAGCCCTAGCAGTCGAACCGTTGGCGCTGGCAACCTTGGACGAAACCAAGAGCAAGACTTTATTCAGCTGATATTTTTCAGCTATTTCAGATGGTTAATAGAAAGTTAGAAAATTTCAGACGCGGCCTCTTGAAACTCCACTAGGCCCTTGCCATTTCAGGGGAGACGCGAAGTTCCCCCTTAGCGTCCCCCAAACTGACGCATGACAATGAAACGGCCCGATCTCCCCCCGATCGGGCCGTTTTCTTTTTGCGCCGCCACCGGCCGGCTTTCGGTAGCTCGGCGTGATGAGCAGCGAGCATATTCTCCAGGAACTGGCGCGCCGAATTCTCCCAGCTGAAGCCTTCGGCAAAGTTCCGTGCCGCGTCAGGGTCAAGCTCAAGCGCGGCGAGCGCCGCTTCCCTTAGGTCCTGATTGAGGACGCCGGCGGACGGATCGGTGATCACGTCGAGCGGGCCGCTCACCGGAAAGGCCGCGACCGGAACGCCGCTTGCGAGCGCCTCGAGCAAGACAAGGCCAAACGTGTCGGTGAGGCTGGGGAACACGAAAACATCTGCGGAGGCGTAAGCGCGGGCGAGGTCTTCACCCTGCTTTGCGCCGGTGAACAGCGCCTCCGGGTATTTGCGCGCGAGCTCGGCACTTTGCGGGCCGCTGCCAACGATTACTTTCTTGCCGGGCAGATCGAGTTCGAGAAAGGCCTCGATGTTTTTCTCAACGGCAATGCGTCCGACATAGAGAAAGACGGGGCCATCGCCGAGCTCGCGAATCCTTCGCGGGCGAAACAACTCGGTATCGACGCCACGCGACCACAACATCAGCCGATTGAAGCCCCGGGCAGCAAGCTCGTTCTTGAGCGAATGCGTCGCCACGAAGGTGCCCGCCGCACTGTTGTGAAAGCGCCGCTGCAGCGCATAGCACCAGGATTCGGGGATCGGGAGCCGCGCCCGCACATAGTCGGGAAAGCGGGTGTGGTAGCTCGTGGTAAACGGCAGACCATGTTTCCGGCAATAGGACCGCATCAGGAAGCCGAGTGGGCCTTCGGTCGCGATATGGAAGAAATCGGCCCGTTCGCGCTCGACGGCTCTGGCGATCGCAGAAGGCGTGGCCAGCGCCAGCCTGATCTCCGGATAGGTCGGCAACGGCACGGTGCGAAATTGGCATGGGGCGAGAAAGGAAACCTCAAAGCCGAGCGGGACGGCTTCTAGCGCCAGGCGCTCATAGGTGCGGACCACCCCGTTTACCTGCGGATGCCAGGCGTCTGTCGCGACGAGAACCTTCATTAAGCCGCGGCCTCGAGCTCCTCAGCGCGTACAGGCGAGGTTTGGAGATCTTGGTCGGTGTGCGCCCAGCGGATGATCTCGAATTTCCCGTCCTCGGTCTCGGCGACTGCCGTGCAACTTTCGACCCAGTCACCGGTGTTGATATAGACGATGTCGCCGACCTGGCGGATGGCGGCGTGGTGAATGTGGCCGCAGATCACGCCTTGCGCGCCGTGGCGCTTGGCTTCTTGCGCCAGCGCCGTCTCGAATTCGCCGATATAATTCACGGCGCGCTTCACCTTTTGCTTCAGATAGGCCGAGAGCGACCAATAGGGGAAGCCGAGATAGCGGCGGACCGCGTTCAGATGGGTGTTGGCCCAGAGCGCCAGCATGTAGCTCCAGTCGCCGAACAGAGCGAGCCATTTGGCGTAGCGCACGACGACGTCGAACTCGTCGCCATGCATGACGAGGTAGCGCCTGCCGTTGGCGCCAATGTGGATGATGTTGCGCTCGATGGTGATAGCGCCGAAGTTGGCTCCGCAGAATTCGCGCAAAGCTTCGTCATGATTGCCCGGAATGAGGATCAGTTCGGTGCCTTTGCGGGCTTTGCGCAGCAGTTTCTGCAGCACGTCGTTATGGCTTTGCGGCCAATATACGCCACGCTTGATCCGCCAGAAATCGATGATGTCGCCGACGAGATAGATGCGCGGCGTCTCGCAATAGCGCAGGAAGTCGAGGAAGGCTTCGGCCTGACAGGCCTTGGTACCGAGATGGATGTCCGAGACGAAGATCGCCCGATACCGTCTCGCCCCATCAAAATCCACGTTGTCCCCGCCGCTTTTTCATAACGATGTGCGGGACTTAAGCCAGAGTCGCGTTACAACGATGTGACAAAGTTGGGGTGCATGGTTAGCCCGCGCCGGGCGATGCGGGCAAAAAAGATCCGGCCCGTACCAACCGGGCCGGTCTTCCCTGCGAAACGAGCCAAGCGCAAAGGTGTTGTCCTCTTGCGTGCTTCGGCTCGCCCCCCCAAATGCTCCACTCCGTGTTCGGAGCGCTTTAGTTTCCCTCTAAAGCTTTCGCGCGTCTCACGCTTCCGGCGACTAGGCCCCCCAGCCCGTTACCTGACGCAAAGCTAGCCTAGGGCCATAGGTGCTTCAACATTTCGCAGGCAGTGGCCCGCAATTCATTCCCGACCTGTTGCGCAATTGCACAATTGTCTGACCGACGCAGAGGAAATTGCGCAGGCGTCGTGAAAATCGTATTTTTTTCAATGTTTTAGATCAGAGCGCAGATGACCACCCCAGTGGGATGAGGCGGTTGCAATAGGCGGACGGAGATCATGCATGGAGAGTTTGTGGCGAAAACTATCACGCGGCTTGTTGCAGTTCGGCAACGAGCCTTTTGGCATGCCATCGATGCATCCAATTGCGGCGGCAGCTGATTCGCCCGCGCGCTCAAACCATTAGGATCGGCGATGGGCCGCCGCCTGTTGCCCGTTCAGCGCCCATATGCATCATGCAGACAATCTGCGATGGGGGAAAATCGATGAAACTGCTGCGGCATGGCGATCGGGGCCAGGAAAAGCCGGGGATGCTCGATTCTCAAGGGCGAATGCGCGACCTTTCCGGGGTCGTCCCGGACATTAGCGGCGAAGCTTTAAGCAGAAGTGGGATTGAGCGTCTGACGAAGCTCGATCCCGAGAAGCTGCCGCTTGTGAGCGGCTCGCCTCGCATCGGAGCGCCCATCGGCGTCGTGCCGAAATTCTTCGGCATCGGCCTCAACTATCGCGACCATGCCGAGGAGACCGGCATGCCCATCCCCGAAGTGCCTATCGTGTTCGCCAAGGCGAGTTCCTGCGTGTCCGGACCCTACGATCCGATCCTGGCGCCGAAGGGCTTCGAGAGGATGGATTACGAAGTCGAGCTTGGCGTCGTGATCGGCACCGAGGCGCGGAGTGTCGCCGAGGTCGACGCGCTCGACCATGTGGCGGGCTACACCATCTGCAACGACGTGTCGGAGCGAAGCCTTCAGGTCGGCGGACCGGGCGAATGGATCAAGGCCAAGAGCTATGACAGTTTCGGGCCGCTCGGACCCTGGCTCGTCACCAGAGACGAAATCCCCGATCCGCAACAGCTCAACCTCACGCTCGATCTGAACGGGCTGCGGATGCAGACCGGCTCGACCGCGACGATGATTTTCACCGTGGCGCAGCTCGTCAGTTACATCAGCAAATATATGACGCTGGTTCCGGGCGATGTGATCACCACCGGTACGCCGCCGGGCGTCGGAATGGCACGCAAGCCGCGCGTGTTCCTGAAACCCGGCGATGAGCTCAAGCTCACCGTGTCAGGTCTCGGCGAGCAGCACTACAAAGTGGTGGCGGAGAGTTAGTCGCCGCTGCTCCTATCACTTCCACCAGTCGTGGAAGTGATGCACCGGGCCTCTGCCCTTGCCGACCTGAAGCTCATCCGCTGCCATGATGGCGGCCGTGACATAGACCTTGGCGTCCTTCACCGCTTTATTTAACGGCTCGCCCTTGGCGAGCTCGGCGGCGATTGCCGAGGAGAGCGTGCAACCGGTGCCGTGAGTATTCTTGGTCGCGGCGCGTGGTGCGTCGAGACGCTGAATGCCGTCTCCATCCACCAAAATGTCGAGAGCGGTCTCGCCGTCGGAATCGCCGCCTTTGAGCAGCACGGCGCGCGGCCCAAGATCCAGAAGTCTCTGCGCCCTCCCCTCCATCCATTTCTCGCGGCGGTCCTCAGGTTCATCGAGCAGGAGCGCCGCTTCCTTCAGATTCGGCGTGATCAATGTCGCGAGGGGAATGAGTTTCGTGACCAGACTATCGACGGCATCTTCATCGAGGAGCGGATCGCCGCTGGTCGCCACCATCACCGGATCGAGCACGACGGGCACGCCCGGAAATTCGCTCAAGCCTTCGACCACGGCGTCGATGACGCCGGCTGTACCAAGCATCCCGATCTTGATGGCATTGACCGCGAGATCGCTCATGGCGGAGCGCAGCTGCGCCAGCACGAATTCCGGCGGCACCACCATGATTTCATCCACGCGTTGCGTGTTCTGCGCGGTGAGCGCGGTGATGACGCTCGCGCCGTAGACGCCAAGCGCAGAGAAGGTTTTGAGGTCGGCCTGGATGCCGGCGCCGCCGGAGGAATCGGAGCCGGCGATGGTAAGAGCGATCGCGGTCATGAGCGCACTATCGGGTGTTCTTGGCAGGGTTGAAAGCCCTAACCGATTTTGGAGAGAGCGGGAAACCACTCCAGCAGCCATCCAGAGATCATAGTCATGGCGTTGGTGAGGAAGAGAATGCCGGTCAGCACGAGGAAACCGCCCATGATTTTCTCTACGGTCGGAAGGTATTTGCGGAATCGCTGCATGGCGCTCATGAACGGCTTGATAGCCACCGCAGCAAGGATGAAGGGAATGCCGAGCCCGAGCGAATAGACGAACAGAAGCAGGATGCCTTTGCGGACCGTGTCCTCGCCTGCCGCCATCAGCAGAATGGCGCCGAGCACGGGACCGATGCAGGGCGTCCAGCCAAAGGCAAAGGCGAGGCCGATCAGATAGGCGCCGAGCAGGCCGGCGGGCCGCGCCTCGGCATGGTAACGCGCTTCGCGGTGCAGGATCGGAATGTCGATGATGCGCAAGAAATGCAAGCCGACGATGACGATGAGTACGCCGGCGATCTTGGCGAGCAGGCTGAGATTTTCGGCGAGGAATTGGCCGGCAAATGTCGCACTCGCGCCGAGCATGACGAAGACGGTGGTGAAGCCGAGCACGAAGGCAATCGAGGAGAACACGACCGTGCCATAGACGTGGCTCGGCGTCTCATCCTCGCCGGTGAGCTGATCGAAGGTGGTGCCGCCGAGGAAGCAGAGATAAGGCGGCACGAGCGGGAGCACGCAAGGGCTGAGGAAGCTCAACAGCCCTGCGATCATCGCGCCGAAATAGGTTACGTCCACGCGCCCTCTCCCGCACTTGTCGACTGCCCCGTCATTATAGGCGCGAGCCGCGCGGGGCAATTGGATGTCACGGTAATGTTAGAGGCTGTGCTTCACGGGCAAAAACGCCTGCAATTGCGCCGGGCAACTCCTCGAAACTATGTATCACAGCATCCGCGCCAAGCTCATTGACTGGCGTAACGGAGTAGCCGTGAGAGACGACGATCACGCCAGCGAGATTGGCGGCGCGGGCAGTCTTAACGTCGACCAGGCTGTCGCCGACCATGATTGCCGCCGAGGGCCCAACACGAAGCGCCTCGGTGACCCGGTGAAGCATCGCCGGATCCGGCTTCTTGGGTAGGCCGTCGACCGCGCCCTGGATATGCGCGAAGTGATCGGAAAGACCAATGGCGTCGAGGAGATCGCGGCTGATGTCGTGCGGTTTGTTGGTGCAGAGTCCGCTTGGAATGCCCTGCTCGCTTAACGCAATCAAAGTCTCTTTCGCGCCGGGATAGAGCTTCGAAAGATTGGCTGGAGCCGCAGCATAGTGATGAAGCAAGCGCTTCAACATCACGCTTCGCTCTGTCCGCTCGAGCGCGACACCATGCACTTGCGTCGCGCGGTCCAGCAATTTGCCGAGACCCCCGCCGACCATGGCTCGCACAGCCGTCGTCGTGTGCGGCGGCAGCTGCAAATCTCCGAGCGTCTTGTTCAAGGCGACGGCGATGTCTTCGACGGTGTCCACCAATGTTCCGTCGAGATCGAAGATGATGGCTTTAGGCGTCACGCGGCGGCGATGCGGGCGCGCGAGGCAGCGGCGCGGATGGCGGCGATGTTCTCCGCATAGGCGCCGTTCTTGAATACACCGGAGCCGGCGACGATGGCGTTGGCGCCCGCGGCGGCAACCAGAGGTGCCGTCTCGGCATTGATGCCGCCATCGACTTCGAGATGTATGGGACGGCCGCCGATCATACGGGCGATGTTGCGAATCTTCTCGACCTGAGACGGGATGAAGGCCTGGCCGCCGAAGCCGGGATTGACGGTCATCACCAGGATGAGATCGACCTTGTCGAGAACGTAGTCGAGCACGGACTCGGGCGTCGAAGGCGTGATCGAGACGCCGGCTTTCTTGCCGAGGCTCTTGATGAATTGAAGCGAGCGATCGAGATGCGGTCCGGCTTCAGCATGCACGGTGATAATGTCGGAGCCAGCCTTGGCGAAGGCTTCGAGATATGGATCGCAAGGCGCGATCATCAGATGCACGTCGAAAATTTTCTTGGTGTGCTGGCGGAGCGCTTTCACCACGTCGGGGCCGATGGTGATGTTTGGCACGAAATGTCCGTCCATGACGTCGACATGGACCCAGTCGCAGCCAGCCTGGTCGATGGCGCGCACTTCCTCGCCCAGCCGCGCAAAGTCGGCGGAGAGGATCGACGGGGCAATGATGATGTCGCGTGCCATCGCTACGTTCCTTGCTCGCCCCCTCATATAAGCATGAGTCGTGTAGTCAACGTTACGGGTCGTCATTCCGGCGAAAGCCGGAATCTAGTGAAAAACAAAAGAAGTTCTCCACAGGCCGAAATGCCCGATTCTTGCGCCGGATACCGGCTTTCGCCGGTATGACAACCCTAGGCGCCAGCCTTGGCCAAAGCCGCAACAGCCGGGAGCTCGCGGCCTTCCAGCCACTCCAGGAAGGCGCCACCTGCGGTCGAGACATAGGTGAAGTCGTCCGCCGTGCCGGTGATGTTCAGCGCGGCCACGGTATCGCCGCCGCCTGCGATCACGGTCAATTTGCCTTCTCTGGCCAGACGGGCCGCCTCGCGGACCAGCGCGAAGGTCCCCTCGCCGAACGGGTCATATTCGAAGGCGCCGACTGGGCCGTTCCAGAGAATAGTCTTCATCTGGGCGAAGCGCTTCTTGAGATCGGCGACGGTTTCCGGACCGATATCGACGATCATCTGATCGGCCGGGATGTTTCCGACGTCGCAGACTTTCCATTCGGCGCCGGCCTTCAGCTCTTTCGCCACAACGAAATCCTTGGGCAGGACGATCTCGCAGCCAAACTCTTTGGCACGCGCCATGATCGCCTTCACCGTGTCGACGGCCTCGGGCTGACAAAGCGATTTTCCGATCTCGACACCTTGCGCAAACAGAAAGGTGCTCGCCATCCCGCCCCCAAGCACCAGCGCATCCATGCGCGCGGTCAGGTTTGTGAGAACGGCGATCTTGGTCGAGACCTTGGAGCCGCCAGCAATCGCCATCACGGGACGCTTGGGATGATCTAGTGCTGCGCCGAGCGCGTCGATCTCGGCCATCATCAAGAGACCGGCATAAGAGGGGATAAACTTGGTGATCGCCTCGACCGAGGCGTGAGCGCGATGCGCGGTGGAGAACGCATCGTTGACATAGATGTCGCCGAGCGCGGCAAGCTCTTTGGCGAAGGCCGGATCGTTCTTCTTCTCGCCATCGTGGTAGCGAAGATTTTCCAGCACGACGATCTCGCCAGGCTTCAACGCATCGATGCCGCGCTTGACCTTCTCGCCGACGCAGTCGTCGATGAAGGTAACCTTGGTGTCCGGCATCAGCTCGGCAATCTTATCGGCAATCGCTTTCAGCGTTGTGTCCTTCATCGTGCCGGTCTTGGGCCGGCCGAGATGCGACAGCACCACCACCTTGGCGCCGCCTGCCTGAAGCTTTTTGATGGTGGGCAGCACCCGCTCGATGCGCGTGGTGTCGCCGACCACGCCATCCTGGATCGGCACGTTGAAATCGACGCGGACCAGGACGCGCTTGCCCTTTACGTCGGCGTTCTCGATGCGCTTGATGCGCGACAAATCGATCTTGGAGCCCGCCTTGAGCGGGCGGTTGGCTATGGTGTTCATATCAGTCTACCCATGACAGCTGCGGTATCGTTCATACGGTTGGAGAAGCCCCATTCATTGTCGTACCAGGAGACCACCCGGCAGAACGTGCCATCGACCACCTGCGTGCCTGGAAGATCAAAGATGGAGCTTAACGGATTGTGATTAAAGTCGGTTGAGACCAGCGGTTTGTCGTTGACGCCGAGCACGCCTTTCAGCGTGCCGTTAGCCGCCGCGATCATCGCCTTGTTGATCTCCTCGACGGTGGTCGGCCGCGCAGATTGGAAGGTGAGGTCGATCATGCTGACATTCGGCACCGGCACGCGAATCGAGGCGCCGTCGAGCTTGCCCTTGAGTTCGGGGAGCACGAGGCCAACGGCCTTCGCCGCGCCGGTTGAGGTCGGAATCAAATTCACGGCGCTGGCGCGGGCCCGGTAAGGATCCTTGTGAAGTGTGTCCACAGTGCGCTGGTCTCCGGTATAGGCGTGAATTGTCGTCATGTAGCCGTGCTTGATGCCGACCGCCTCATTCAACACCTTTGCGACAGGAGCAAGACAGTTGGTCGTGCAGGACGCGTTCGACACGACATGGTGACTCTGGGTGAGCTTGTCGTCGTTGACGCCCATCACCACGGTCAGATCGGCGCCAGTGCATGGGGCTGAGACCAACACGCGCTTGGCGCCGGCCGTGAGGTGCTTCCCAGCACCTTCTTTATCGGTGAAGCGACCGGTGCACTCCATGACGATATCGACGTCGAGATCGCGCCAGGGAAGCTTCTCCGGGGTCGCTTCTTGCAACACGGCGACATTCTGTCCGTCAGCCTTGAGACGCCCGTCCTTGACGGAAATCTTGCCGGGGAAGCGGCCATGCACGCTATCGAACTCGAGCAGATGCGCGTTCATATCGGCAGAGCCGAGATCGTTAATCGCCACGAAATCGAGATCCTTCCGCCCGGATTCTAGGTAAGCCCGGAAGGTGAGCCTCCCGATCCGGCCGAATCCATTAATGGCGACGCGCTTGTTAGACATCTCTCCTCACTTTTTGGGTTTGCCGGCGAGATCACGGGCGGTTTTCTTTACCGCATCGGCCGTAATGCCGAAATGCTTATAGAGTTCATCGGCCGGGGCCGAGGCGCCAAAACCGCGCATGCCGATAAAAATTCCTTGAGGACCAAGCCATTTTTGCCAGCCAAATTCAATGGCGGCCTCCACGCCGATGCGTGGGGCCGTGCCGAGGACCTTCGCCCGATAGGCCTCGCTCTGGGCGTCGAACAGCTCCCAGCAGGGCATGGAGACGACAGCGGCCTTGATGCCCTCCTCCCTCAGCTGCTCGGCGGCAGTGACCGCCAGGGAGACCTCGGAGCCGGTGGCGAGAATGGTGACGTCGCGGCCGCCATCCGGCTCGACTAGTACATAGGCACCCTTGGCGGAGAGGTTCTCGTCCTGGTGGGTCCTGCGCAGCACCGGCAGGCCCTGCCTGGTCAGCGCCAGGATCGAGGGGGTGTGGTCGTTGGTGAGCGCGAGTTCCCAGGCTTCAGCGCATTCGATCGAATCCGCGGGTCGGAACACATTGAGATTGGGCATGGCGCGAAGCGACGCCAGATGCTCGACGGGCTGATGCGTCGGGCCGTCTTCGCCGAGGCCGATTGAGTCATGCGTCATCACGTAGATCACGCGCTTCCCCATCAGCGCCGAGAGTCTGATCGAGGGCCGGCAATAATCGGTGAAGACGAGGAAGGTGCCGCCGTAAGGTACGAAGCCGCCATGCAGCGCGAGACCGTTCATCGCGGCGGCCATGCCGTGCTCGCGCACGCCGTAATGAATGTAGGTGCCGGAAAAATCCTTCGCGGTGACGACGCTGTGCAGCTTTGTCAGCGTGCCGTTCGACGGCGTGAGATCGGCGGAGCCGCCGATCAGGCCGGGAATGAGGGGCAGAATCTTCTCGATCACCTTTTGCGAGGACTGACGCGTCGCAAGCTTCGCATTGTCTTTGGCGAAGTCGGACTTGAGCGATTTAATCGCGGCGGCGATTGCTTTCTTGGTCTCGGCATCGATCGGATCGACGAGGCGCGATCCGGTGGCTGCGTCGAGGCGGCTTGCGGCTTTCACCCAGGCATCGTGCGCAGCGCGGTTGCGCGTGCCGACGGCGCGCCACGCTGCAAGCAAAGGCTTCGAGAGCTCGAATGGCTCGTGCGTCCATTTCAGGAATTTCCATGCGCCGGCGATTTCCTCGTGCCCCAGAGGCGAGCCATGGGTGGAGGCCGTGCCCTGCTTGGTCGGGGCGCCATAGCCGATGATGGAGCGGCAAGCGATCATCGAGGGCTGGTCGGTGACTTGCTTCGCATTCTCGATGGCGAGCGCTATTGCCTCGGGGTCGTGGGCGTCGACGCGCGCGACATGCCAGTGCGAAGCGCGGAAGCGCTCGAGCTGATCGTCGGACACGGACATGCTGGTCGGGCCGTCGATCGAGATCTGATTGTCGTCGAAGAGCAGGATCAGCCGGCCGAGCTTCAAATGGCCGGCAAGCGAGATCGCCTCTTGGCTCACGCCTTCCATCAGGCAGCCATCGCCCGACAGGCAATAGGTGTAATGGCTGACGATAGAGTCGCCATAGCGGGCATTGAGCAGGCGCTCGGCGAGCGCCATGCCGACGGCATTGCCTATCCCCTGCCCCAGCGGCCCGGTCGTGGTTTCGATGCCGGGCGCATGGCCATATTCCGGGTGGCCCGGGGTTTTCGAGCCGAGCTGGCGGAAGTGCTTGAGCTGCTCGACATCCATTTCCGGATAGCCGGTGAGATAGAGCAGCGAATAGAGCAGCATTGAGCCGTGGCCGGCCGACAGCACGAAGCGGTCGCGGTCGGGCCAATTGGGATGGCTCGCGTCGAATTTCAGGAAGCGCGTGAACAGCACGGTAGCCACGTCGGCCATGCCCATGGGCATGCCAGGATGGCCGGAATCGGCCTTCTGCACCGAGTCCATGGCAAGCGCGCGGATCGCATTGGCCATGTCGTTATGGGTTGCGTCCGGCAATAGGCGATCCTCGGTCAAACTCTCAGACATCGTCCCTCCGATGTGAAGATAGGTATTAATAGGCGCGAATGCCCATGGCTGCCTTCACGGCATGATAGCCGACAAGGAGCTGGGTCAGAGCCAAGGGATGGCTCTTTTTGGCGCCATTGGCCACGTCGATGCGGCCGACTTGGTCGCGCAAATGGCCGGCTTCGGGAATAAGGTTCCATAGCAAATCTTCGATGCGTTCGGCCCTCTTGTCGGAGATATTGCCGCTGATCTCAAGCACATCGACGGGTTTTCCATCGCGATCTCGCGCCAGCTCCAGATGCAGGCCGGCATTGGAAGAGCCGTCGACAAGCGGCGAAAAATCGGGGTGCGGCAGGGTCGGCCGCAAGATATGCCGGGCATCGAGCTGGGTATCGGAGCCGTTGGCGCCGGCCGGCCGCTGGAAGCGGATGACGATGTCGGCGAAGGTTCGCTGCGGGTGGATATGTTTGACACTCACGTCCTTCCGCTTGTCCAGCGTGGCTTGGACCTCTTCCAGCGTGTAGCCGCGTTTGGTCGTATCGCGATGGATCTTCCATTTCACCCGAAGCTCCTCCTCGGGGTCGAGATAGATTTTGACGTCGTAGCAATCTCGCATGGCGCGGGTGGTATAGCCGAGCAGACCTTCGGCGATGACAAACTGCTTGGGTTTAACATATTCGGCCATGCCGAGCGTGCCGTTGCGGTGATCGTAGATGGGCTTCAGCACCGGCTCGCCTTCGCGCAACAGCCGTAGATGCTGCTCGATGATGTCAATGTAGTTGGCGCGGGGATCGAGGGCCGACAGGCCGTGCTTCGCGCGATAGCTCCGCTCATAGCGGTGATAGTCGTCGGTGCAGAACACGGTGCAATGGTCGGCGCCCAGAATCTGGGCGACGCCGGCTGAGAGCGTCGTCTTGCCGGACGCAGAATCCCCAACGATTCCGAGGATGATCGGATGTTCAGTCCGCTTGACCATTTCCTACCCTAGAGCTCGTCTTTTCTTGTCACTTTACGCTACGTCAAGCATTCCGCCTACAAATTCAGGCCACTTCTCGCGCTGCAGCATTTGCCGGCCGCTGCAGCGGAATATGCGACGTGAGGATCTGGCGTTCCGCCGTGGCGCCCGCGATCATCATGGTCTGCACTTTATAGTGGGTCTTGGTTCGCTCCACGCCTTCGAGCATGAGGCCCGTGGTAATGCCGGTGGCGCAGAAAAACACGTTATCAGAGCCGATTATCTCGTCGCGCTCATACCAGCGCGCAGTGCTCAATCCCGCCTCCCTCACGGCTTTGGTCTCGGTATGGAGTTGAGGATCGAAGCGGGCGAGGAACTCGCCGCCGAGGCCGCGGATGGCGCAGGCCGACATCACGCCTTCGGGCGTGCCGCCGGTCCCCATCAAGGCGTCGATGCCTGAGCCCGGAATAGCGGCGAGAAGCGCGCCGGCGACATCGCCTGCCGGATAGAGGGCGACGCGGGCGCCAGCGGCGAGAATATCGTCGATCAGCTCGCGATGGCGCGGCTTCTCCAGCACGTAAATGGTGAGGTCGGTCACGTCCTTGCGCAGCGCTTCGGCGAGGACCTTCAATTTCCTATTGGTGCGCCAGCGCGGATCGATCTTGCCGCGGGCCGCCGCCGGCGCCACGAACTTCTCCATATAGAAGGCTGGTCCCGGATCCATCATGGTGCCGCGCGCGGCCACCGCGAGCACGGCAAGCGCGTTGGTCTGACCGCGCGCCAGATAGGACGTGCCTTCGACGGGATCGACGGCGATGTCGGCCTTGAAGGCGGCGCTTGGCCGCCCAAGCCGCTCGCCACACTCCGGCTGCGGCGCCTCGCCCTTGGTTGCGGAACCGATCACCACGGTCGCATCGATCTCGACATCGGCGAGCGCGGTGCGCATGGCATCGAGCGCGGCCTGACCGCCGTCCATGCCATCGCCACGGCCGATCCAATCGAAGGCCGCAAGTGCTGCGCTCTCGGTCACGCGGCGAAGCGCGTAGACCAGTCCAGGGTTCACAGGACCCGATTGCTCCATGAAAGCCACTCCAGACTTTTCACACGAGGGCTACATTACTCTATTTTTCTGGATGAAAAGCCTGAAGGACACGGAAAGGCGCTTTGCTGCGGCGCAAAACGCCGCATCGCAGGGTTTGAGGCTTAGTGGCGGGTAGAACGTGGATCGGTCCAGTCGCGGAGTTCATCTCCGAGGAGATTGATGCAGACGAGAACGGCGATGAGCATCAGCCCCGGGATCACCGTCACCCACCAGGCCCCGGCAAAGATCAGATCGTAGCCTGAGCGGATCAAGGTTCCGAGCGAAGGTTTGGTTACCGGCATCCCGAGCCCGAGAAACGACAACGCCGCCTCTGCCATGATGGCGCCCGCGACTTGCGTGGTCCCCATCACGATCAACGGCGAGAGAATGTTCGGCAGGATGTGACGGAAGAGGATCATGCGGTCACTCGCACCGAGCGCACGCGCGGCCAGCACGTAATCCTTGGCGGCCTCGACATGGGTCGCGGCGCGCGCAGTGCGGGCGAAATAGGGCCATTCGGCGAAGCCGATGATGAGAACGAGTAGCGGCACGGCGTAGGTGCCCAGCCCCTCCCCGCCGAGCCAAGCGCGCACCAGGGCCATAGCGATGATGGCGAGCATCAGCGTGGAGAGCGAGAGTTGGATATCGGCGGCACGGACTACGAAACTGTCAGCAACCCCGCCGCGATAGCCGGCAAGAAGGCCGAGCGGCACGCCGATCGCGGCTTGGATGAGAACGGCAAGAACTCCAACGATCAGCGAGATGCGGGTGCCGTAAAGGATTGCGCTTAACAGATCGCGGCCTTGCGAGTCGGTGCCGAGCAGAAAGCGTGGATCGCCGCCTTGCAGCCAAGAGGGCGGAATCTCGGCGTCGAGCACGTCGAGGCTGGCAAGGTCGAAGGGATTTTGCGGCGCGATGAGGGGTGCCAGAAGCGCCGCCAACACGATGCCGCCCAGGATGATGGCGGCAAGCGCCGTGCCGGGCCGCATCCTGAGAAGGGTGCCGGCTGAGAGAGTCCTATCGGGGACAAATAGTGTCATCGCCGTCCCTGGAGCTCGATCCGCGGATCAAGACGGAGGCTGATTAGGTCGACCAGCGTATTGGTGACAACGAACAAGAAGCCGACGGCGATCAGATAGGTGGTGATGAGAGGAATATCGGCGCGGGAGACGGCCTCGAGAAAGAGAAAGCCCATGCCCGGCCACTGAAACACGGTCTCGGTGAGAAGCGTGAAGGCGATCAGATTGCCGATCTGCAGACCCCCGATAGCGACGAGCGGGATGAGCGCGTTGCGGAGCGCATGGCGGAGCCAGACGCGGAGATGCGTGGCGCCCTTGGCGCGCGCGGTGCGGACATAGTCGCGGCCCAACTCCTCCAGCATGGCGGAGCGCACCAGCCTGATGAAGAGGGGCAGCAGGATCGATGACAGCGTGAGTGCGGGAAGAATGAGATGCGCGAGCCCGTCGCGCGTCAGCAGTCCAGTCTCCCAAAAGCCGAGCTTCACCGTCTCGCCGCGGCCGAAAGCCGGCAGCCAGCCCAGCCAGACGGAAAAGATGGTGATGAGAAAAATGCCGGTGAGAAACACGGGGATGGAAATTCCCAGGACACTGAAGCCGAGGATTAATCTCGCGCCGAGCGAATTCTGGCGCACGGCGCAGTAAATCCCGGCGGGCAGCGAGATGACGAGCACGATGAGGCTTGCGGCGAGTACCAGCTCGAAACTTGCAGGGAATTTGGCGAGGACAATCCGAAGCGTCGAGCGCTTGTAGATGTAGGAATTACCAAGATCGCCACGCGCGGCGTTGCCGAGATAGCGGCCGAGTTGGACGGGCCAGGGTGCATCGAGCCCAAGCTCGTGACGAAGCGCTGCGCGCTCGGCTTCCGGAACGGACTCGCCCACCATTTCGCGCAGCGGATCGCCGAGGGCCGCCCTCACCGCGAACGCAATGATGGCGATGACGAGCATCACCAAAAGCGCCTGACCGGCACGCCGCAGAAAAAAACCAAGCGCCTTCATCTCGCCCCAACGATGGTCCGACGGCAACGAGGCAATTGAGGCGCTCTTCTCACGTTTTTGGCAAGGTCAGGGCGTAGGCGATTGCCGCGGCAACTAGGGTCTGCCACGGCACCAGGAGGAGCGGCAGGACGTCCAGATCGGCGGCCGGATAGAGCAACAGCCCGAGCACGGTGCCGGTGGCGACGATCGGCAGCGCCGACTGCATGCGGCGGATCTGTGGAGTGGCAAAGCCCAAGCCGAAGGTCACGAGGCCCGAGCCGGCCGCCCCTCCCGCAAGGCCGCCAACAAGCAGGCCCAGAATCTCACGATTGTCTTTCGCGCCAGGCGTGGTGCCGAACAACTCGGAGGCCACGATGTTGGAAAACACCTCGCTCGCGGTGTTGACCGCAACCAGCCAAGCGGCCAGCCCGAAGGCGAAGACGAGCAGGCATTTGAGCCGGTCCCGCGTCAGCCAGAGCCAGGTCACGCCGGCGAGCATGGCGCCAAAGGCAATTCCGGCATGAAGCGGGATGGTTCGCGCGTTGATGAGAATTTCGGGCTCGTCCCAGCGGATATCGGGGAGCGGCGAGGGCACGCAGGAGATCAGGCCTGTGAGGAGGCCAAGCCCCGCCATGGTCGCAATGGCGCGGGCCCGCGCAGGAATATGCGGGTGAGCATCGATCCGCAAGAAAGCCGCAGTCATGGCCCGTCCCCCCTGCTCTGGCACAAAAAGCCTTAGATTTCCGAGGGATCCTCCCGAGCAGCAACCTGAAGTCTACATCGGACCGGCTTACGGCGCCAGCTAGTCGATGACCAAGTCGCCGAGATAGGGCATGTCGATCACATTGAGAACCGGCGCAATCCGCAAATTGTTCCGCGCGGCCCAGGACAGATGCTGCCAATGCAGCGGCACGATCGCCGCGTCGTCATAGAGAATGCGCTCGATCTTCTTCAGGACCTCGCTCCGGGCTTTCACGTCGAGCATGGACTGAGTCTGCACTGTGAGCTTGTCGACCTCGGGGTTGGAATAATTGCCGGCATTGTACTGGCCGTAGCCGGTCGCCTTGTCCGGGGTCATGACCAGGAATTCGTAGAAATTCGCAGAGTCTTGCGTGTCGGATTGCCAGCCGATCATCATGATATCGGCTGCACGCTCATCGAAGCGCTGCCAATATTGCGCCTTCGGCATGGTTTGCAGATCGACCTTGATGTTGATCTTGGCGAGCATGGCGGCGACCGCCTCGGCGATGCGCGCATCCTCGATATAACGATTGTTCGGCGCCATCATGGTGACGGAGAAACCGCTCTCGTAGCCGGCCTCCTTCATCAAGGCCTTGGCCTTGTCGAGATCGTAGCGAGGTGCAAGGGCCGGATCGTAACCGGCATAACCAGGCGGGCTCAGTTCTCCGGCGGGCGTGCCGAAACCACGCATGATCTTCGACACGATGCCGTCGCGATTGATGGCGAGATTGACCGCCAACCTGACGCGCGGATCTTTGAAGGCGGGTTGCTGATCCTCATTGAGCTCGAAGGTGAGGATGCGGGTCGATTGCATGGTGATCAGCTGGCAGCACGAATCGGACTTCACGCGGGCGAAATCGGTCGGCGGCACCGGCGCGATGAAATCGACATCGCCGGCAAGAAGTGCCGAAACACGCGTGGCCGGTTCCTTGATCGGGGTGAAGATGATCTGATCGACATTGCCGGGCGAGGCCTTGTCCCAATATTCGGCGAAGCGCTTGAAATTGAGCTTCACCCCCTGCTCGCGCTCGGTGACGATGAATGGCCCGGTGCCGCTTGCATTGTTAGACGCGAAAGAGGCGCCCTGCTTGACGATGTCGTCCTTCGGCTTCCCGCGCTCGTCCTTGCCGGAATAAAATTCGCGGTCCATCGGAAAGATATAGGTCGCGAGATTGAGCACCAAAGGATAGGGGCGCTTGGTGATCAGATCGACGGTGACCGGATCGACCGCCCTCGCCTCGCCGAACGGCTCGAACAGGCCCTTGAAGTCGGGACTTCGTTTCAGCCGGTTGAAGGTCCACACCACATCGTCCGCGGTAAATTTGCGGCCGGAGTGGAAGTGGACGCCCTCGCGTAAATGAAAGCGCGTGGTGTTGGCGTCGATTTGCTCCCAGCTCTTGGCGAGGCGCGGCTCCAGGCTCATGTCCTGACGGAACCTCACCAGAGGATCGAAGACAAGATGCGAGAGCTGCAAGGTGGCGCTTGCCAATTGCTCGTGCGGATCGAGCGAGGTGGGGTCGGCGTCATAGGCCATGCGCAAGGTCTTGGCCGTCGCCGGCACTGCGAGGCACGTGAGCAGCGCGAGAGCGGCGCAGAGGCGAAGCAAGGGCGGCACGCGGCGAAGCCTTGGTGGAAGGTTACGCGATAACTCTATTTGCCTTGCCATAACAGGACTGTACAGTCCCGGCGTCGTCTTTTGCCAGCTCCCTGGATGGCTTCCCGTGCAAGGCTTTTTCGTCACCGGAACCGATACCGATGTCGGCAAGACCGTGGTCTCGGCTTGGCTCTTGTCCCATCTCGATGCTTGCTATTGGAAGCCGGTGCAGGCCGGAACCGAGCCCGAAACCGACTCGATGACCGTGCGGCGGCTCGCGGAGGTACCGGAGGATCGCATCTTGCGTGAGGCCTACATACTCAAAGAACCGCTGTCGCCGCATGAAGCCGCAAAACGCGAAGGCATCGTCATCGACATGGCCAAGCTCGAGGCGCCCTCTTGCGATCGGCCGCTGATAATCGAAGGCGCGGGCGGGCTGATGGTGCCGCTCAACGACACTGCCTTCGTGATCGATCTCGCCGCGGAGCTGCATTTGCCGATCGTGCTCGTCGCGCGCTCCACGCTCGGCACCATCAATCATACGCTGCTCTCGCTCGAAGCTCTGCGTCGGCGCGGCCTGGAGATTGCGGGCATCGTGATCAACGGACCCGAGAGGCCGCATAATCGGGTCGCCATCGAGCGCTATGGGCGGGCATCAATCCTTGCCGAGATTCCCAAGCTCGACAAGATTACGCGGAGCACGCTTCGGAACATCCAGCCTGAGCTCGATCTCGCAGAGCTGGCAAGAAACGCATCATGACCGATAGGAGCGACAAAGATGCGGTCGCCGCGCTGATCGGCTTGGACAAACGCCATGTTTGGCATCCGTTCACGCAGCATGGAACTGCCGAAGACCCGATCCTCATCACGCGGGCGAAGAACGCTTCGCTGTTCGACGCGGACGGCAATGAAATGCTCGACCTCGTCTCGTCGTGGTGGACCTGTACGCATGGCCACGCGCATCCGAAGATCAATGCGGCGCTTGCCGAGCAGGCGGAGCGCGTCGAGCATGTGATGTTCGCGGGCTTCACGCATAAACCCGCGGTCGAGCTTGCGGCGGCGCTGGCCACGCTCCTCCCAAGCGATCTCAATCGGATCTTCTTTTCCGACGACGGTTCCACCGCGGTCGAGGTGGCGCTCAAGATCGCCTATCAATATTGGATCAATCGCGGCGAGAGCCGCCGCACGCTGATCGCGTTCGACCGCGGCTATCACGGCGATACGCTCGGCGCCATGTCGGTCGGCCGCGGGTCCGGTTTCTTCACTCCGTTCCGCGACCTCATGACCCAAGTCGCGGTGGTGCCGTTTCCTTCCACCTTCGAGGGCGACGTCTCGGTCGAGGAGCGCGAGGCCGGTGCGCTCTCGGCGCTCGAAGCGGAGTTTTCGGTCTCGCCGCAAGACGTCGCGGCGCTGATTATCGAGCCGCTGCTGCAGGGCGCAGGGGGAATGCGGCTGTGTCGGCCGAGTTTCCTGAAGTCTGTCGTCGATTTGGCACATG
>JANWJA010000067.1 GCA_025449615.1 Methyloceanibacter sp. | reverse complement strand
GGCGAGGCGACTAAGGCCGCGATCGATCGCGACTATTAAGGGAGGGCCTTAACGGGCCTCACCGACCTCAGATCGAGGCGCCGGCTTAAGTTGGGCCGGCGCCTCTTTTGCATTCGGGGCAGCTTGGAGGACAACCGCCCAAGCTTGTTTCCTGAAGTGAAATGATCGGTTGACTCGCGCCTGCGAATGCAAGAAGTGGCAGGTACGGTAGATCGAGGACAGCCTGAGATGAGCAGCGCATCCATGGCAAGGCGGAAAGCGCCTGCGAAGCGAGGGTCGAAGCCAAAACGCGGTGCGGCTGAACCGAAACGCAACGATCAGCTCAAGACCGGTTCGCTCGCGCCCCGGCTCGCTGAAAGTCGCTCTATCGCCGCTTCGATTGGGGCCCAGGTGCGCAATCTGCGCCACAAGCTCGATCTGACGGGCGCCGAACTCGCCGATCAAGCCGGGCTCTCGGCGGGCATGTTGTCGAAAATCGAGAACGGCGCGGTATCGGCTTCGATCGACAGCCTGGAGGCGCTGTCGCGGGCGCTCAACGTGCCGCTGACGACCTTTTTCGCAAGCTACGAGGAGCAGCGTGACTGCTCCTATGTTCCGCGCGGTCAGGGCGTCAATATCGAGCGGCGCGGCACCAAAGCTGGGCACCAATATCAACTTCTCGGTCATTCCATCTCAGGAGAGGTCGTGGTCGAGCCTTATCTCATCACGCTGACCGAGGAAGCCAAGCCCTACACCATGTTCCAGCACGCTGGCGTCGAGTTCATCTATATGCTGACCGGGAAAGTGGTCTATCGCCATGCCGACAAAGCCTATCCGCTCTCGCCGGGAGATGCGCTGTTCTTCGATTCCGCCGCGTTGCACGGTCCGGAAGAGCTGACCAAGCTGCCGATGACCTATCTTTCGGTCATCATCTATCCGCGCGGGTGACGCGCCCGGCTATTTCTCAACAGTAAACTAAAATTCCCCACAGTTGACAGACGCCGCAAAGCGCCGTTACCGTAGCCAGCAAGAGCATGGTTAAGCGGGTGGTTGGTGCGGTATGTGCGGAATTGTCGGTCTGTTTCTGAAGAATAAGTCCCTTGAGCCCCAGCTCGGCCAGATGCTGGCCGGCATGCTCGGGACCATGTGCGAGCGCGGACCGGACAGCGCCGGTTTCGCCGTCTATGGCTCGGGCGATTCCGGGCATGTGAAGCTCACTCTGAGGGGCGCTTCAGCCAAGACAAATTTCGCCGCGCTTGCCGGGATGGTGGAAGACGCGATCGGCGCTCCCGTTCTGGTCGAAACGCACGCCACTCATGCGGTTTTCACGGTTCCGGCCGAGCTCGAGACCGCGGCGCGGGAGGCGATTGCCGCCGAAGACAAGACAGTCAAGGTGGTGAGCGCCGGAAACCGCATGGAAATCTATAAAGAAGTGGGTCGACCGGATAAGGTCGCCCAGCGCTTCGATCTTGCGCATATGAAAGGCTCGCACGGCATCGGCCATACCAGGATGGCGACCGAGTCCGCGGTCACCGTCGACGGTGCGCATCCTTTCTCGACCGGCCGAGATCAGTGCCTGGTGCACAACGGCTCGCTCTCCAATCATAATGCGCTCCGCCGCAAGCTGGTCCGGAAGGGCATGAGTTTCGAGACCGAGAACGACACGGAAGTCGCGGCGCACTACCTCACCTGGCGAATGGAAGAGGGCGAGACCTTGGGGCAAGCCCTGGAGTCGTCGATTGAGGATCTCGACGGCTTCTACACTTTTGTGGTTGGGACTGAATCTGGTTTCGGCGTATTGCGCGATCCCATCGCCTGCAAGCATGCCGTGCTCGCCGAGACCGATGACTACGTCGCCTTTGGCACCGAATATCGGGCGCTCGCCGTGCTTCCGGGAATCGAGAAGGCGAAGGTGTGGGAAGCCGAGCCGGCCACCGTCTATTTCTGGGAGCGGCATTGATGCCGACCATCGACCTTGACGTCACCAGTTTGCGCGACCTCAACCAAATGCTTCACGATCTTGGCGACGGAGCCAACGACACCGATTTCCACGTGGTGAACCCGCGCGGCAAGCATGCCATCGCGGCCGGGGTCGATGCGCCGATTACCATCGAGGTTGACGGCAATGTCGGCTATTACTGTGGGGGCATGAACAAGCGCGCCAATATTATTGTCAACGGCAGCGCAGGCGTCGGGCTTGCCGAGAACATGATGTCGGGACGCATCCACGTGAAGGGTGATGCGTCGTCGTCCGCGGGCGCAACGGGGTGCGGTGGTCTCTTGGTGATTGACGGCAACGCGTCTGGCCGTTGCGGCATCTCGGCCAGGGGCATTGATATCGTCGTCAAAGGCGGGGTCGGGCATATGTCAGCCTTCATGGCGCAAGCCGGCTCCCTCATCGTGCTCGGCGACGCTGGCGACGCTCTCGGAGATTCGATCTATGAAGCCAGGCTGTTCGTGCGCGGGAGCGTGAAGAGCCTGGGTTCCGATTGCATCGAGAAGTCTCTGTCCGACCTGCACAAGCAAACTTTACGAAAATTGCTCGACGAGGCCGGGGTGGGCGGTGAGGTCGACGTCTCCGAGTTCAAGCGCTATGGCTCGGCGCGGAAGCTCTATCATTTCCACATGGACAATCTGGAGGCCTATTGATGAGTGCCGAAGGCCGCTGGGTTCATACGCCGCCACGCCCATCGGCGACATTCGACGAATATTCGATCGCGGAGATTCACCGCGCCGCAGCCACCGGCATCTATGACATTCGCGGGTTTGGCGCCAAGCGGCGGGTTCCGCATTTCGACGACCTGTTGTTTCTCGGCGCTTCGATCAGCCGCTATCCGCTCGAAGGCTATCGCGAGAAATGCGCGACTGACGTCGTGCTTGGTACGCGGTTTGCCAAGAAGCCCCTACACCTCAAGATTCCGATTACCATTGCCGGCATGAGCTTCGGGTCGCTGTCTGGCCCGGCAAAGGAAGCGTTGGGCCGCGGCGCCAGCGCCGTCGGCACCTCGACCACGACCGGCGATGGCGGCATGACGGAGGAGGAACGCGGGCACTCCAAGCATCTTGTCTATCAAATCCTGCCGTCGCGTTACGGTATGAACCCGGATCATTTGCGCAAAGCCGACGCGATCGAGATCGTGGTCGGGCAGGGCGCCAAGCCAGGTGGCGGCGGCATGCTGCTCGGGCAAAAGATCTCGAAGCGCGTCGCCGAGATGCGCACCTTGCCGGAAGGCATCGATCAACGTTCGGCGTGTCGGCACCCGGATTGGACCGGGCCGGACGATCTCGAGATCAAGATCAGGGAGTTGCGCGAGATCACCGATTGGGAGAAGCCAATCTACATCAAGGTCGGCGCGGCGCGTCCCTATTACGATACGGCGCTGGCGGTGAAGTCCGGTGCCGATGTCGTCGTGCTCGATGGCATGCAAGGCGGCACTGCGGCGACGCAAGAAGTGTTCATTGAGCATGTCGGCATCCCGATTCTCGCTGCCATTCGTCCGGCGGTCCAGGCGCTGCAGGAATTGGATATGCATCGCAAAGTGCAACTGATCGTTTCCGGCGGCATCAGAAATGGCGCCGATGTTGCCAAGGCGCTGGCGCTCGGCGCCGATGCCGTTTCGATCGGCACCGCGGCGCTGATCGCGTTGGGCGACAATGCCAAGCACCTTGAGGAAGAGTACCGTCAGCTCGGCACGAGGGCCGGCTGCTACGACGACTATCATGAAGGCCGCGATCCGGCGGGGATTACGACGCAGGATCCCGAGCTATACGGCCGGCTCGATCCGGTCGAGGCGGGACGCAGGCTCGCCAATTATCTGACCGTGTTGACGCTCGAGACTCAAACGATTGCGCGGGCCAACGGCAAGAGCCACGTGCACAATCTCGAGCCGGAGGATTTGGTGGCGCTGACGGTCGAGGCGGCGGCGATGGCAAAGGTGCCGCTTGCCGGCACCAATTGGATTCCAGGAAACGAGAGCAATTCGCTCTGAAGTCGGGAGTGGTAAGGCGATGGCTAAGGATCTGGCGCAAGTCGCAAAAGAAAAAGGCATAAAGTATTTTCTGATCAGCTATGTCGATCTGTTCGGCACCATGCGGGCAAAGCTGGTGCCGGCTGCGGCGATCAACGAGATGTCGAAGAACGGCGCGGGCTTCGCCGGGTTTGCCAGCTGGCTCGACATGACGCCTGCAGATCCCGACATGCTTGCCGTCCCCGATCCGGACAGCCTGATCCAGCTGCCTTGGCGGAAAGAGGTGGGCTGGCTCGCCGCCAATCCGTATATGAGCGGCAAGCTTGTCGAGCAGGCGCCTCGCAACGTGCTGAATCGCGTGATGGCCGAGGCGGCTGCCAAAGGCTACGAGCTCAAGACCGGCGTCGAATGCGAGTTCTTTTTGATCTGCCCCGATGGCTCGGGCATCTCCGATACCAGCGATCATCAATCGAAGCCCTGTTACGACCAGCAAGCGCTGATGCGCCGCTACGACGTCATTACCGAGATTTGCGATGCGATGCTCGAACTCGGCTGGGGGCCCTATCAGAACGACCATGAGGATGCTAACGGCCAGTTCGAAATGAACTGGGGCTACGACAACGCGCTGAAGACCGCCGACAAGCATGCCTTCTTCAAATACATGGTCAAGTCGATCGCCGAGAAGCACGGGCTTCGCGCGACGTTCATGCCGAAGCCGTTCTCGACGCTGACCGGCAATGGCTGCCACATGCATGTGTCGATGTGGTCGAAGGACGGCAAGAATCTGTTCGAGGATTCAAAAGATCCGATGGGCCTCTCCAAGCTCGGCTATCAATTCATTGCCGGGTTGATCCATTCTGCGGACGCAGTGGCTGCCATCACCAATCCGACGGTCAATTCCTATAAGCGCATCAACGCGCCGCGCACGCTGTCCGGTGCAAGCTGGGCGCCCAATACCGTCACTTACACCGGCAACAATCGCACCCACATGATCCGAATCCCCGACCCTGGTCGGTTCGAATTCAGACTGGCCGATGGCGCGGCAAATCCTTACGCGATGCAGGCGGCCATGCTGATCGCCGGGCTGGACGGCATTCAAAACGGCCGCGATCCTGGCAAGCGCCTCGACATCGATATGTATGCCGAAGGGCATACGGTGAAAGGCGCGAAGAAGTTGCCGCTCAATCTGCTGGATGCGTTGCGCGCTCTCGATCAATCCAGCGTGTTGCGGAGCGGCCTCGGCGAGTCATTCATATCGGCCTATCTGAAGCTCAAGCACGCCGATTGGAACGACTATGCGAGCCACCTTACCGATTGGGAACGCAAGACGACGCTCGATTGCTAGGCGCTAGCGCGGGCGTGGCTCGGCGTCTCGCCGAAGGCGCGGCCATAGGCACGCGCAAACTGGCTCGACGAGCCGAACCCTGTCGCGACCGCGACGTCGAGAATCGGCAAGGTGGTTTCCCGCAACAATTGGCGTGCCCGCTCGAGCCGCATCGAAGAATAATGGGCGTGGATGCCGCGCCCGAGCTGGCGGCGGAACAGGCGCTCGAGCTGTCTGACCGAAACGCCGGCGATCCGCGCCAGATCCTCGCGTGACTGCGGAGTCTCGATGCTGGTTTCCATCTGGCGGAGAACGCGGAGCAGTTTTTCGTCGGTGACGCCGAGACGGAAGCGCAAATCCATGCGCTGCGGTCCCATGCCCTCGCGAATATGCGTGTGCAGAAACCAGTCTCCCACTGCAGCGGCGAGCTCGTGGCCGTGATCGCGCTCAATCAGCGCCACCATCATGTCGAGCGCGGAGATACCGCCCGAACACGTGATGCGGTTACCGTCGATCTCAAACAGCGACGGCGTGACCTCGATCTCGGGGAAGTCTTCGCTGAAGGCGGGCTGATGTTCCCAATGCAGCGTCGCCCGGTGCCCGTCGAGGAGTCCGGCGCGCGCGAGAATGTAGGGGCCACCGGATATGCCGCCGATGGTCATGCCGCGGCGCGCTAATCGGCGCAGCCAGGCGAAGGTCGCCTTGTCGTTGAAGGTCGCGGGATTGCCGCCGGCACAAACAAAAAGAAGATCTGCGTCGCGCTCGCTACTCACTCCGGCGTCGGGAATGATGGCGACGCCGTTCGAGGCGGTGACGGGCTTGGCTTGAGGCGCCACGTGCCACCAGCGATAAAGAGTCTGTCCCGCGATGAGATTGGCGGCGCGGAGAGGCTCCAGCGCGGCGGTGTAGGACATCAGGGCAAAGCCCGGAATGAGCAGGAAGCCGACGGTCTTGGCAGAGCCGTACTTTCTTGCGGCGCGATGCGATTTTGGCGGTTTTTCGCGCTTTTGCATGTCGTGAATTGTCGATTCTGTGTCGTTAAATGTCAATAGCCGTGGGCGCTGAGGGTCACAATGTGTCGATGCGCTATTCGGGCCTGGCCATTCTCGCCAACGGGCTCACCGGCAACCGCAACTGGACGGAAGTCTGGCGGAAGCCCGAGCCGAAACCATCTTACGACGTCGTCATCGTCGGCGGCGGTGGGCACGGCCTCGCCACGGCCTATTACCTCGCCAAGAACTATGGCGTCACCAATGTAGCGGTGCTGGAGAAATCCTATCTCGGCTCCGGCAATGTCGGCCGCAACACTACGATCGTCCGCTCCAACTATCTGCTCCCGGACAACATCGCGTTCTACGAACGCTCGATGCAGCTTTGGGAGGGATTGGCACAAGAGCTGAACTACAACACCATGGTCAGCCAGCGTGGCATTCTCAACATCGTCCATTCCGACGCGCAGCGAAATGCTTATGTCCGGCGCGGCAACGCCATGCGGCTCTCAGGTGTCGATGCCGAACTCCTGACGCGTGGACAGGTGCGCGACTATCTGCCTTATGCCGATTTCGATAATGCCCGCTTCCCTATTCGCGGCGCGTTGATGCAAAAGCGCGCCGGCACGGTGAGGCATGATGCCGTCGCCTGGGGCTATGCGCGCGGCGCCGATAGTCGTGGCGTCGACATCATCGAGCATTGCGAGGCGACGGGATTTCGTATCGAGCAAGGAGTGATCAGAGGCGTCGAGACCAATCGCGGTTTCATCGGCGCAAAGAAGGTGGGGTTGGCGGTTGCGGGCAGCACGTCGCGTGTCGCGGCGTTTGCCGGGCTGAAACTTCCGATCGAGGCGCATGTGATTCAGGCTTTCGTCACCGAGGGCATCAAACCCTTGATCGATCATGTGGTGACGTTCGGCGCCGGACATTTCTATGTGAGTCAGTCGGATAAGGGCGGCCTTGTGTTCGGCGGCGACATCGACGGCTACAATTCTTATGCGCAGCGCGGTAATCTGCCGGTGGTGGAAGACGTGACGGAGGGAGGGTTAGCGCTATTTCCCAATCTCGGCCGCTTGCGCGTCTTGCGGAGTTGGGCCGGGCTGCTCGACATGACGATGGATGGCTCGCCGATCTTCGACAAGACCGGCATTGAGGGTCTCTATCTCAATTGCGGCTGGTGCTACGGCGGCTTCAAAGCAACGCCGGCGTCGGGCGAAGCGTTCGCCCATCTCATCGCCAAGGACGAGCCAAGCGATTTGATCAAACCCTTCCGTCTCGACCGTTACGCGCGCGGTGCTGTTCTCGACGAGAAGGGCATGGGCGCGCAGACAAATCTGCACTGAGGAGTACCGATTTGCGGATCAACTGTCCCTATTGCGGGATGCGCGACGTGGCCGAGTTCACCTATCTCGGCGCGGCGGACCTGAAACGTCCCGATCCGAGCGCGGCAGACGCGCAACAGGCATTTTTTGAGTATGCCTATCTCCGCGACAATCCGGCCGGGCCGTTTGCTGAGCTTTGGTATCACGGCGGCGGCTGCCGCTCCTGGCTCCGCGTTGTGCGCGACACGCGGACCCACGAGACCTTGAGCGCGGCCCTAGAAGCGTCCGCGGAATCGGGTGCGGAAGATGGCTAAGCAGCCTTTCCGTCTCAAGCAGGGCGGCATCGTCGACCGCAGCAAGACGCTCCGCTTCAAGTTCGATGGCCGGGGCTATCTCGGTTATCAAGGCGATACGCTTGCCTCGGCGCTGCTCGCAAACGGCGTCAAGCTCGTGGGACGCTCGTTCAAATATCACCGGCCACGGGGCATCTATACGGCAGGCCCGGAAGAGCCGAATGCCCTGGTCGAGCTTCGCAGCGGCGCGCGGCTTGAGCCGAATACCAAGGCAACGACGGTCGAGCTTTTTGACGGGCTCGAGGCCGCGAGCCAGAACCGCTGGCCGTCGCTGAAATTCGATTTGCTATCGATCAATTCGCTATTCTCGCCGTTCTTCGGTGCTGGCTTCTACTACAAGACCTTCATGTGGCCGGCGAGCTTCTGGGAGCGCGTCTACGAGCCCTTGATCCGAAGGAGCGCCGGCCTTGGCCGGGCGAGTCTGCAGCCCGACCCCGATCACTACGAAAAGGCCTTCGCGCATTGCGATGTGCTGGTCATCGGCTCAGGCCCCGCGGGTCTGATGGCGGCTCTAGCAGCGGGTCGTGCCGGCGCTCGCGTGATCTTAGCCGAAGAAGATTTCCGCTTTGGTGGCAGGCTACTTTACGAGACTCTTTCAATAGGTTGGGAGGCGGGGCTCGATTGGGTCAACGACGTCATCTCCGAACTCGAAACCCTCGACAATGTGCGGTTGATGCCGCGCACCACCGTCTACGGGGTCTACGATGGCGGCACCTATGGCGCGGTGGAACGTGTTAACGATGCGGCCCCGGTTCCACACGCGCATATTCCGCGCCAGCGCAGTTGGCGCATCTTGGCGAAGCGGGCGGTGCTGGCGTCGGGCGCGATCGAGCGCGGCATCGCGTTTCCCGGCAACGATCTTCCGGGTGTGATGCTGGGATCGGCGGTGAGGACCTATCTCACGCGCTTCGGCGTGGCGCCGGGCAAGCGCGCCGTGGTGTTCGCAAGCTGCGATGACGGGGTCGAGACGGCGCGCGTGCTTGCCGCCAACGGCGTCGAAGTTGCGGCCTTGGTTGACACGCGGAAAGGCATCGCACCGGATGCAGAGGCACCGTGGCCGGTGTTCGCCGGAGCCGTGGTCGAACGTGCGGAAGGCGGCCGCACGCTTCGCGGTGTGGCCATCAGGGATTCGAGCGGTGCGCGACTCGACATCGCCTGCGACCTGCTCGCGATTTGCAATGGCTGGAATCCGCTGCTGCATCTGACTACCCATCTTGGGGGCCGCCCCGTCTGGGATGAATCCTTACAGGCCTTTACCCCCGGGACCTTGCCGCAAGGCACGAGCGTCGCCGGGGCTGCCGCCGGTCATCTCTCGCTTTCCGAGTCGCTCAGCGATGGGGCGAGACTTGGTGCGGAAGCCGCGCAGCACTTGGGATTTGATGCGGTCACTGTGGAGCTTCCGGCTGCGGACGAGAAGAAGCGAACTCAAAGCGACTCGCTCTGGCGCGTGGGCGCTTCCAAGTCATTCGCCTTCGTCGATCTGCAGAACGACGTGACCACCAAGGACATCGAGCTTGCGAAGCGGGAAGGCTTCGGCGCGAGCGAGCACGTCAAGCGTTACACGACGCTCGGCATGGGTACGGACCAGGGCAAGACCGCCAATGTCGTGGCGCTTGGGGTTTTGTCGGAGCTTACGGCGCGCGCGATTCCGGACCTTGGGCTCCCCGGTTTCCGTCCGCCCTATGCGCCCGTCACTTGGGGCGCGTTTGCGGGACATCATCGCGGTCAGGACTTCCGGCCGAAGCGGTTGCCGCCCTCGCATGTCTGGGCGATCGAGAATGGCGCGGTGTTCGCGGAAGCCGGGCCCTGGCTCAGGGCGCAATGGTATCAACGGCCTGGCGAGCTGAGCTGGCAGGAGAGCGTATCGCGCGAGGCGGCGGCAGTGCGGCGCTCGGTCGGGGTCTGCGACGTGTCCACCCTCGGCAAGATCGACATTCAGGGCCCGGATGCCGCGGCCTTTCTCGATCGGGTCTATGTCAACAAATTCTCGACGCTGAAGGTCGGCCGCGCGCGCTACGGGCTGATGCTGCGCGAGGATGGTTTCGCCATGGACGACGGCACGACGTCTCGACTCGGCGAGCAGCATTTCATCATGACCACGACCACAGCCAATGCTGGGAAGGTGATGCAACATTTGGAACTTTGCCGGCAGGTGCTGTGGCCGGAGCTGAATTTGCGGCTGGTCTCGGTCTCGGATCAATGGGCGCAATATTCGATCGCCGGTCCTCGCGCGCGTGACGTGCTCGCCAAGTTCGTTGATGCGCCGTTCAATATTTCCAACGAAGGTTTCCCGCGCATGGCTGCGGCAGATCTCACGATTTGCGGCGGGGTGCGTGCGCGGCTGTTCCGGGTCTCCTATTCCGGCGAACTCGCTTATGAGATTGCCGTGCCGTCGCGCTACGGCGACGCCGCAATCCGGGCGCTGATGCAAGCCGGCGCCGAGTTCGACATCACCCCTTATGGAACGGAAGCGCTCAACGTGCTCCGTATCGAGAAGGGTCACGTCGCCGGCCCCGAGATCAACGGGCAGAACACGGCGCGCGATCTCGGGCTTGGGGGCATGGTCGCGGATAAGGACTGCATTGGCCGCGTGCTTGCGGGTCGGCCCGCTCTGCTCGAATCCGAACGGCCGATTTTTATCGGGGTGAGGCCGCTCGATGCCTCGGCTCAGCTCGCGGCGGGCGCGCACTTTATTCCCAATGATGCGAGTGCCGTCGCGGCTAATGACGAAGGCTATGTGACCTCGGTCGCCTTCTCGCCGGAGCTCGGCCACGATATCGGCCTGGGATTTCTGAAGCGGGGGCAACAGCGCATCGGCGAGCATGTCCGCGCGGTCGATCTGCTGCGTGGCGCCGACGTCGAATGTGTGATCTGCTCGCCGGTCTTCGTCGACGCTGAAGGGGAGCGGCAGCGTGGCTAAGCTTGCGCAACTTTCCCCACTCGCCGCTGTCGCGGTGCCCGGACGCTATGGCAATGCGACGGGGACCACGGCGCCGGTCACGCTCAAGGAGCGGAGCGGGCTCAAGCTTCGCGTCGTCGCGGCACTCAGCAGACAGGGGCCGGCGGTTGAAGACATGGTCCGCAAAGTCACCGGACTTGAATTGCCGCAGGGCCCGAAGCGCGTTGTTGCCAAGGGCTTGGCGCTGATCGGCACGGCGCCAGGTCAATGGCTTGCCGTTGCCGAAGATGAAAGTTCAAGGCAGATGTTGGAGGCGCTTGCCAAACAGCTCGTTGGACACGCTGCTATCACCGAGCAATCCGACAGCAAGGCGGTGATCCGCATTTCGGGAGCCCGCGCGCGCGATGTCATGGCCAAAGGCTGCTCTCTCGATCTGCATTCGAGGGTGTTCAAGCCTGGCGATG
>JANWJA010000066.1 GCA_025449615.1 Methyloceanibacter sp. | reverse complement strand
GCGAGGAGCGGCAGCTTCTTCTGCAACAGAAGCTCGGCGATGCGAGCGACGAGCCGCGCTTTCGGGATCTGGTACGGAATTTCGGTGACGATGATCTGATAGGTGCCGCGTCCGGTATCCTCGACGCCCCAACGCGCGCGTAAACGGAAGCTGCCGCGTCCGGTCTTGTAAGCCTCCAAGATCGACCCAGGGGCCTCGACGATAACGCCCCCGGTCGGGAGATCAGGACCAGGCACGAACTCCATGAGCTTCGCGCCCGTGGCGTTGGGGAATTTGATCAGATGCAGTGCTGCGTCGCACAGTTCGCCGACATTGTGCGGCGGGATGTTGGTCGCCATGCCGACCGCGATGCCAGAGGCGCCATTGGCGAGGAGATTGGGGAAATTGGCAGGAAGCACCGAAGGCTCCTGCTCGCGGCCATCGTAGTTCGGGCGGAAATCGACGGTGTCCTCGTCGATACCCTCGAGCAGACGCGCGGCAACTTCCGTCAGCCGCGCTTCGGTGTAGCGTTCGGCGGCAGGATTATCGCCGTCGATATTCCCGAAATTGCCTTGGCCGTCGATGAGCGGGTAGCGGACGGAGAAGTCCTGAGCGAGACGCGCCAGCGCATCGTAGATCGCCTGATTGCCGTGGGGATGGAAATTGCCCATCGTGTCGCCGACGATCTTGGCGCTCTTGCGGAACTCACCTTGAGGGGCGAGCCTGAGCTGCTGCATGGCATAAAGGATGCGCCGGTGCACGGGCTTCAGGCCATCGCGCACGTCGGGAAGTGCGCGATGCATGATGGTCGAGAGGGCGTAGGCGAGATAGCGCTGTTCCAGCGCCTCGCGCAGATTGACTGGCTCGATCGGCCCTTGCGAATCAGGGGGTGCTGCCCGTTTTCCCATAGGGTATGCGCTTATCGCATCGGCAAGGCCGGCTCAAGGCGTCTGCGTCCTCTCAGGATTGCGATCCGGGATGGGAGGGGCGTTTGCGACGGCCTCCCCGCCCTTCAGGCAGGCATTATCGATGAAGATCTGGATCTCGTGGTAGTACCACTGATCGCCGTGCTTCCAGCCAGCAACGCCGACACCGATATCCGTTGATGCCGACCGCAGCGCACGCTCGTGGCCTGGAGATTTCTTCCAGAAGCGCATGGCTGAGGCCATCGCCGTGTCGGGAGAGGCCTTGTCGCGCCTCGTCCAGGACTCGTGCCAATTCTCGCCCCGGAATTTGCAGAATTTGACGTTTGCCGCGTGGAGCCGCTGCACCGGGTCTCGGCCATCCGCGCCGTGGCCGGTCTTGTTGGCCTCAGCCAAATAGTGCGCATAGGCTTCCGCAACGCGGCTTGCGCTTTCACTCTCGCGCAGAGGCGGGAGGCCCTTGGTTTTTCGGTACGCATTGGTTGCGTCGATGATCTCTGCTTTGGCGCTCGCCGGCACGACGAATTGTTGCGCCACCGCACTGGAAGGCACCTGCAGGGCGCTGGCGACGCCGAGCATCAGCGTGAGCAGATTTCTATTCATGCTAGGCGCGCTGACTTTGCTGGTCGGGCTAGAAGACCGATCAGCCGCTCTCTCGATTGCGGCATGGTGAGATCGTGCGGCAGAAGCACGTAACGTTCGAGGAAATAACCGGTCAGCGCGAAGCCTGCGAGGATGTCGGCGGGCTCGGTTGGCGCATTATCGTCGAGCAGGAAGCGCGGTAGCACCAGAAGCTTGGTGCCGTAGGGCTCGCCTGCCACGCGCGAAACGGCGCGGCCCGAGCGCGGACTGACATAGATGAGATCGGCATCACTGCCGGTTGCCGCGCATTCGGACAGATCGAGGCCGAAACCGAGATCTTGCAACAGCAGCAGTTCCCAATGCACGAGCAGCGCCGGCCACCTCGCCGCATCGCCCAACGCCGCCAGCACGCCGAGCGCACGGCCATAAAGCTCGGAGTGCGCATCGCGCTCTGGCAAGAGTTTAGAGAGGCTCGCCATGGAACTGATCGCGGCAAGGGCGGCTTGGTCGTCGAGCGCGCGGGCGGCACAAGGATCAATCATTTCGACATTAAAGGCGCCGAGATGATCTTCGAGCCTGGCACGCCAGGTCAGCGACAGGACGTTCCCCGGCTGCAGCAGCGGCCGCAAGCGGCGCGAGCGCCCTCCCCGCACAAGTCCTAGATGGCGTCCATGATCTCGCGTCAGAAATTCGGCAATCGCGTTCGTCTCGCCGAGGGGGCGCGCCGAAATCAAAATGCCTTCGTCGGTGAAATCCATGCTCCGGCTTACCCCTCATTCCTTGGGATAGTCGAGCCCCATCTCGCGGTAACGCTCGGGATCCTCGCCCCAGCGCTCGCGGACTTTGACGAAAAGAAAGAGATGCACCGGTACGCCGGCGACGCCTGCGATGTCCTCTCGCGCCTCCATGGAGATGCGCTTGATGGTCTCGCCATGAGCACCGATCACGATCTTCTTCTGGCTGTCGCGCTGGACATAGATGGTCTGCTCGACGCGGATGCTGCCGTCACTCAACTCCTTCCATTGCGTGGTCTCGACGGTCAGGCTGTAAGGAAGCTCGTCGTGCAGCCTCATGAACAGCTTTTCGCGCGTGATCTCCGCCGCCGTCTGGCGAAGCGAAGCGTCGGTAAGCTGATCCTCGGGATAGAGCCAAGGCCCGGGCGGCACGGCTTGCGCAAGATAAGTCTTGAGATCGGCGACGCCATCGCCGGTCAGCGCCGAGATCATGAACACCTGGTCGAAATGCTTGCCGGCGGAGAGTTCCGACACAAGACGCAGCAGGTCCGGCTTGGCGACAATATCGATCTTGTTGAGCACGGCGATCTTGGGACGTTTGACCTCGGGCAGGCGCGAAAGAATAGAGGCGAGGCCATCGTCGATCCCGCGCTTCGCGTCGATTACCAGCGCCACGATGTCGGCGTCGCCGGCCCGCTCCCACGCGGTTGCGAACATGGCGCGGTCGAGACGCCGCTTCGGCTGAAAGATTCCCGGCGTATCGACCAGGATCACCTGACTTTGCCCGTCGAGCATAATGCCGCGGACCGGCCCGCGCGTGGTTTGTGCCTTGTGGGTGACGATGGTGACTTTTGTGCCAACAAGGGCATTGGTGAGCGTGGACTTGCCGCTATTCGGCGCGCCGATCAAGGCGACAAAGCCGCAGCGTGTGTCCGATTGTGCCTTCTGATCAGGCATTGTCGGTTTCCGTCCATACACCTTCGCGCAGCAACATGCGGTAGGCCGCAGCCTGCTCGGCGGCGCGCTTGTTCGCCCCCTGCCCGCGCTCCGGCTCGATACCTTCGATCTGCACCTCGGAGGTGAAACGCGGGGCGTGGTCGGGACCCTCGCGGGCGATTTCGAGGTAACGCGGCAGAGCAAGCTTCCGACCTTGCGCCCATTCCTGCAGCACGGATTTGGCGTCTGGCGCCGCGATCTCCAGCTCGCCCAACAGGCGCTCCCAGAAGCGATGCACGACATCGCGCGCCGCCTCGTAGCCGCGATCGGTGAAGATGGCCCCGAGCACCGCCTCGCAGGCATTGGCGAGGATGGTCTTCTTGTAGCGGCCGCCACTGTCGGCCTCGCCGCCGCTCATCATCAAGTAGCGGCCGAGATCCCAATCTTGCGCAATCACGGCGCAGGTCTCTGCGCGCACGAGGTGATTGTACCAACGGGCAAGCTCGCCCTCATGCGCATCGGGGAAGCGGCCGATCAGGAGCTCGGCCACGGCGAGCCCCAATACGCGGTCGCCGAGAAATTCCAGAAGCTCGTTATCCTCGCCGGCCTTGGTGCCGGTGCGGGCGCTCGAATGGATGAGCGCGACCTTCAGCAAGACCTCGTTCTTGAAGGCGTAACCGAGTCGTTCGGAAAGTTGCGCGAAATCGCTTTTCGGCCTCTTGGCCAAAGCTCAGTGCACCACTTGCAACATCCGCGACCAGCGCACACTGCCAGGCCAACGCCAGATTTCCCAGAAACTGGAGTCCTCGCGGATCGAGAAGAAGATGATTTCGGCGCGGCCGACGAGATTCTCGAACGGCACGTAGCCGACCTCTGACAGGAAGCGACTATCGGTTGAATTGTCCCGGTTGTCGCCCATCATGAAAAAATGATTCTCCGGAACTTTATAGACTTCAGTGTTGTCACCGATGCCTTCTTGGATCAGATCGAGCACGGGATAGGTCACCCCGTTCGGTAAAGTCTCGCGATAGCGCGCCACGGTCCGCGTGTGACCGGACGGGTCATCGAGCGTGACGTCCTCGATCTTCTCTTTCTTGATCGGCTCGCCGTTGATATGCAGCACGCCGTGGATCATCTGGATTTCATCGCCAGGCAGACCGATCACGCGCTTGATATAGTCGGTCTCGTTGTCGCGCGGGAGCTTGAAGACGACGACGTCGCCACGCTTCGGCTCCGCGGCCCAGACGCGGCCCGAGAAGAGATTGGGACCGAAGGGAAGCGAGTAGCGGCTATAGCCGTAGGCGTATTTGGAGACGAACAAATAATCACCGACGAGCAGCGTCGGGATCATCGAGCCGGAAGGAATGTTGAAGGGTTGAAAGAGGAACACCCGCACGAAGAAAGCCAGCACCAGCGCCTGGATGACAACCTTGACGATATCCTTGATCGACTCTTTTAGGCTGCCTTCGGCGTCAGCGTCCTTGGTCTCCACACTCATGCGGCTCATCTCCTGAGATTTCCGGCTTCGGCCCGGAACCCGCCCCTATAGCCTCTCCCTTGGAGAGAGGCAAATGCCCTCAATCCCGCACCGGCACGCGAAAGGCCGATATGATCACGATAGCCTGTGCCATGGGAAAATCATCAGTAATGGTGAGATCGATCCGAACCTCGTGCCCGTCGGGCGTGAGGCGCTCCAGGGCTAGCGCAGCTCCTCCCGTAAGCGCCAAAGTTGGCCGGCCTGAGGCAAGGTTCACCACCCCCATGTCGCGCCAGAATACGCCCTGCCGGAATCCGGTGCCGAGCGCCTTGGCGCAAGCCTCCTTGGCGGCAAACCGCTTGGCATAAGAAGCCGCTCTGGCCGCCCTGCCATCGGATTTCCGCCGTTCAATGTCGGTGAAAACGCGCTCCAGAAAGCGATCGCCATAACGCTCGATGGTCTGCTCGATCCGCCTGATATCGATGATGTCGTTGCCGAGACCGAGGATCATTGCGCGCGCGCCGCCTTGGGACCGGTCAAGGCCAATCGCGCCCGATCGATCGTCTCGCGCATGCGTTTGACGCTGTCGTAGAGACCGACAAAGATCGCCTCGCCCACGAGGTGGTGCCCGATATTGAGCTCGACGATTTCGGGGATCGCGGCGACGGGACCGACATTCTCATAATTGAGACCGTGGCCGGCATGAACGTCCAGCCCCTCAATTGCCGCCTGTCTCGCGCCCTCGACCAAGCGGTCGAGCTCGCGTTCGGCCCGAGCACGATCGCCGTCGAGAAAAGCGCGGCAATAGGAACCGGTGTGGAACTCGATGGCCTTGGCCTCTGTTCTTGCCGCGGCTTCGATCTGGATGGGATCTGGATCGATGAACAGCGAGACCTGGATGTCGTTGCTTTGGAGCTGGGCAACGAAGGGCTTCAGCGAATTCACTTGCGACGTTGCATCGAGCCCGCCTTCGGTGGTGATCTCCTGACGGCGTTCAGGCACGAGGCAACAGGCATGTGGGCGCAAGCGAAGCGCGATCTTCAGCATTTCGGGCGTCACCGCCATCTCCATGTTGAGCGGAACCGTGAGGCTCGATGCGAGCCGCTCCATATCGCCGTCGCGAATATGCCGGCGATCCTCGCGAAGATGCGCGGTGATGTTGTCGGCGCCAGCCTCGATGGCGATGACTGCGGCGCGCAACGGATCGGGATGGAATTCGCCGCGCGCGTTCCTGAGCGTCGCAACATGGTCGATGTTGATGCCGAGTCTGATGGGCGATGCCGCCGTCTTCGCGCTTCTCGTCACGACAGGTCCCTCAAGCGCCAACCGTCTCGCGGTTCTGTCTCAGACCCAACTCCCTGCGACGCCGGTGCTGATAGGCACTGACCGCGGGTTTGACGAGGACGTAACTGAGAGCGGCGATCGCCAGCCCGACCGGGATGCAGCCGAGCGACATCGGCTTCAGGATCGGCCAAAGGTGATCGAGCGAGGAGCGGAAGACGCCTTCGGAGAGATCGATGTTCTTGGGGTGCCCTTTGTGCCCCAGCATCGCATTGCCGACCACATAGGTGGAGTACCACAGCACGGGATAGGTCAGCGGGTTGCCGAGAAAGGTCCCGAGCACGGCGGCGACGAGACTGCCACCGATAATCCAGGCGATCGCGATGGCCATCACAATATGGGTGCCGAGGAACGGGGTGATGGCCGAGAAGGCGCCGGCGGCGAAACCAAGCGCCACAGCGTGCGGCGTGGCACTCAAGCGGCGCACACGATAAACGACATAGCGGCTGGAACGGCTCCAGCTGGTGCGCGGCCAGGCATGTACCCGCAGCCGCGTCCAGAAGCTCTCCGTGTTCCTACGCCTAAACAGCATTACGCCCTCTTGAGACCAGAACGCCTGCATCGCCAGTGAAGATTGCGTGACGGCATGATCGCATATTGGGGTTAATTTCCCGCCGACGGAAGGGCGAAGAGTCCCTGAAATCAGCCGCTTACCCTAGAGGCCCCGCTCACCGCGGCCTTGGCTTTCAGGCCGGCCAGGATGTCGTTCAGATGCTTGAGGTCCCAAACCTCGAGATCGATCAGCATCTCGGTATAGTCGGCCCCACGGTTCGTCATCTTGACGTTTTCGATATTGCCGTCCGCCTCACCGATCACTGTTGCGATCTGGGCGAGACTGCCAGGCTCATTGATGCAGGTGACGGCGATCCTCGCCGGAAAGCGCTGAGCATTGTCCTCGTCGATGTCCCAGGTCACGTCGATCCAGCGCTCGGGCTGCTCGTCGAATTCCTTCAAAGCCTCGGCATGGATCGGATAGACGGTGATGCCCTGGCCCGGATTGAGAATGCCGACGATGCGATCGCCGGGAACAGCGCCGCCATCGGCGTAATTCACGGGAAGGTCGCCACCCAACCCTCGTATCGGAATAGAGCTCGCACCACTATCGCGGGTCTTGCCGCTGGCACCCGGCCAGCGGAACTTGAGGCCCATCTTGCCGAGACCGAACCAGCCTTCATCGGTGCGTTTCACTTTGCGGCGACGCTTCGGTGCGTCGCTATCGTCGCCGGGAAACACGGCACGAAACACATCGCCTGAAGCGAGCTCACCGCGGCCGACCGCTGCCACGACATCCTCCGTCGTCTTCTGCGAGAGACGTTTTAGCGCCAGCCCAATCGCCTCATCGCTATAGGTCTTGCCGCGACGCTGGAAGGCGCGTTCCAGGATCTCGCGGCCGAGCTTGCCATATTGGGCGCGAGCGGCGACGCGCGTGGCGCGACGGATGGCTGAGCGGGCTTTGCCGGTGACGGCGAGGCTCTGCCAGGCCGAAGGCGGCGCCTTCACCTCGGAACAGACGATCTCAACTTCGTCGCCGTTCCTGAGCTCGGTCACGAGCGGCATCGAGCGGCCGTTGATCTTGCAGCCGACGCAAGTGTTGCCGACATCGGTATGCACGGCATAGGCGAAGTCGATCGAATTGGCGCCGCGCGGCAGGGCGATTAACCTGCCCTTTGGCGTGAAGCAGAACACCTGATCCTGGAACAGCTCGAGCTTGGTGTGCTCGAGGAACTCTTCCGGGTTGTCGCCGTCGAGCAGCATGCCGACGAGTTGGCGGAGCCAGCGATAGGCATTGCTGTCTTGCGACGGCACGAGTCCGATCGGAACGCTGACGCCATTGGCATCCTTGTACAGAGCATGCGCGGCAACGCCATATTCGGCCACGGAGTGCATGCGCTGGGTTCTGATTTGCAGTTCGGCGCGTTGATGGCGCGGACCGACGATGGTGGTGTGGATCGACTGATAGTCATTCTGTTTCGGACTGGAGATATAGTCCTTGAAGCGCCCGGGCACGGCCTGCCAGGTCGTATGCACGACGCCGAGCGCGCGGTAGCAATCCTCGAGCCGCTCGACGATGATGCGAAACGCATAGATATCGGAAAGCTGCTCGAGCGAGATCTGCTTACGCTCCATCTTGCTCCAGATGGCGTAAGGCTTCTTCTCCCGGTTGGCGACGAGCGCGTCGACCTCGGCCTCTTCGAGTTTGGTGGTGAGCGCGGCTTCGATCTCGCCGATCAAGCCTTGGTTCCGATCGCGTATCGTGGTGAGCCGCTCCACCACCGCCGCATAGGCTTCGGGGTTGAGCCAGCGAAAGGCATGGTCCTCCAGTTCCTCGCGCAGCCATTGCATGCCCATGCGGCCGGCGAGCGGCGCATAGATGTCCATGGTCTCCTCGGCGATCACGCGCCGCTTGGCGGGCTTGACATGGCCCAGGGTGCGCATGTTGTGCAGCCGGTCGGCGAGCTTGACCAGGAGCACGCGGATATCGCTGGAAATGGCGACGAGGAGTTTCCTGAAATTCTCGGCCTGCTCCGCCTTCTTGGTGACGAGGTCGAGCTTCTTGATCTTGGTGAGGCCATCAACCAGCGAGCCGATCTCTGGCCCGAACATCGCGTCGATCTCGCTCCGCGTGGCGCCGGTGTCCTCGATGGTGTCGTGGAGCAGCGCGGTCGCGATGGTCGCGTCGTCGAGACGCATCTCGGCGAGGATGGCGGCGACTTCTACAGGATGAGAGAAGAACGGCGCGCCGGACGCACGTTTCTGCTGGCCGTGCGCCTTCATGGCGTAGACATAGGCGCGGTTCAGCAGCGCCTCATCGACATGGGGGTCGTAGCTTCTGACACGCTCGACCAGCTCGTATTGCCGGGTCATGGGTCGAGCCTACTCGCGCTGACCTCGTTTGTCAGCGCAAGCCTAGCACTGCCGATGCGGCAGGTTACGATCGAAGCTATTTCAGCGCGCGCGGGGTCCCGCATTGGAGCCATCTGATGGCGCTTGTGTCGCCATCCTACGCAACAGCTCCTCCTCGGTCATCTTGTCGATCTGGGTATCGCTCGACTGATCGTCCTGGCCAAGGATCGGCATTCTGGTTTCCGCCGAGAGCATGGGCACGGCCTCAGCCTCGGGCTCATCAACTTCCACGTACTTCTGCATAGAATGGATGAAGTCTTCCCTAAGGTCGTCGGCTATGACCTTCTTGTCGGCGATCTCGCGCAGGGCAACGACTGGGTTCTTGTCGTTGTCGCGCTCGACTACGATCTGGGCGCCGGCGGCAATGGTGCGGGCGCGGTGAGCAGACAACAGAACGAGCTCGAAGCGATTGGGAACCTTATCGATGCAATCCTCGACGGTAACACGAGCCATCTTGTTCGAATCCTTGTTGGGAAGGAGGAAGTTGGTCTCTATTTAGGCGGTTCGTTCTCGCCTGGCAAGGTAAAGCAACACCAAAGCTTCGCGACTTATTATCAGGACAGCCTTTTTAGTATCCGCCCTTCTTTATGATTGGCGAGCCTTTCCCATAGAGCTTTGGCATTCACCTTAAAGGCCGGATGGCGCCAGTTCGGGGCCAGGTCCAGCAGCGGCCTAAGCACAAATGGCCGCTCATGCAGCAAAGCATGGGGGAGCACCAAGGAGCCCGGCCTTGCCCTTTGGTGACGATGCCCCTTCGGCCAGTTCACTATGAGACCCTTATAGTCG
>JANWJA010000065.1 GCA_025449615.1 Methyloceanibacter sp. | reverse complement strand
GGAGGTGTTAGGCCGGGATGAATCAATTGAGCGAATCCGCGATCAGATTGCTTAACGAATCTGCTTAATATTTCGGCATGCATCGATGTTGCGCTGCGGTAGAATTGGCGCGAATATGTGGCACTGCGAAAACTAATTCTCGTGGGTGGGGTCGGGAGCACAATGTAGTCCCCAAACCCTCCCCGGTTGTCATAGGAGCCTCCCGATGAGCGTTGCAGAAAGCTTCGCCACCAAGCCAGAGCCGACCGACGCTGCGATCAGCGTCGACGGCGTTCAGCGCGACTTCCCCGTGCTGAAAGGGACGCTCGGCCCCGACGTCATCGATATCAGCACGCTTTATGCCGAGACCGGTTGCTTCACTTACGATCCCGGCTTTACCTCGACGGCGGCGTGCGAATCCAAGATTACCTTTATCGACGGCGACAAGGGTGTGCTGCTCTATCGCGGTTATCCAATCGACCAGCTCGCCGAGCAGGGCACCTTCATGGAGACGTGCTACCTCCTGCTCTACGGCGAGTTGCCGACGCCGGCGCAGTACGAGGAATTCTGCAAACGCATCACGCGCCACACCATGGTGCATGAGCAGATGACGCGGTTCTACACCGGCTTCCGCCGGGATGCGCATCCGATGGCAGTCATGGTCGGGGTGGTCGGCGCGCTCTCGGCATTCTATCACGATTCAATCGACATCAAGGATGAGGCGCAGCGCGAGATGGCGAGCGTGCGTATGATCGCCAAGATGCCGACCATCGCCGCGATGGCGTATAAATACTCAATCGGTCAGCCGTTCATTTATCCGAAGAACGAACTCGATTACTCCTCCAACTTTTTGCACATGTGCTTCGCGGTGCCCTCCGAGGAGTACAAGGTCAACCCGATCCTGGCGCGGGCCATGCGCCGGATCTTCATCCTTCATGCCGATCACGAGCAGAACGCCTCAACGTCGACGGTGAGGCTCGCGGGCTCCTCCGGTGCCAATCCCTTTGCCTGCGTCTCGGCCGGCATCGCCTGTCTCTGGGGCCCGGCGCATGGCGGCGCCAACGAGGCGGCGCTCGAGATGTTGCAGGAGATCGGCACCGTTGACCGTATCCCTGAGTACATCAAGCGGGCTAAGGACAAGAACGATCCCTTCCGACTGATGGGATTCGGGCATCGCGTCTACAAGAACTACGATCCGCGCGCCAAGATCATGCAGAAGACCTGCCACGAGGTGCTGGAGGCAGTTGGCCACAAAGACGATCCGATTCTGCAGGTAGCGATGGAGCTGGAGCGGATTGCGCTCAATGACGATTATTTCGTCGAGAAAAAGCTCTATCCCAATATAGACTTCTATTCCGGCATCACGCTGAAGGCGCTTGGGTTCCCGACCGATATGTTCACCGTGCTGTTCGCGATTGCCCGCACCGTCGGCTGGATCGCACAGTGGAAGGAAATGATCGGCGATCCGGCACAGCGCATCGGCAGGCCGCGCCAGCTCTATACGGGGGCCGCGGAGCGCGGCTACGTCCCAATCACTGCGCGCTAATTGCGCCGGCGCAAATGATCGAGCACGATCTTTGCGGCTTTCTCGCTCGGCGCCTCGCCGGTCTGGCGCATGCGGGCTTTGACGCGGGCTAGACCCTCGAGCTGACAATCGCGCTCCGGGCCATCCATAATCAGGGGTAGAAGCGCCTCGCTGAGCTTCTCGCCCACGCAATCCTCTTGCAGCATTTCGGGAAAGACGTTCTCCCCAAGCACCAGGTTGGGCAGCACCACGGAGTGCGCGATCAGCATATACCTGATCTGGGCGGCAAGCGCGTCGACGATATAGGCGACGACCATCGGGGTGCCGGAGACGGCAAGTTCGAGCGTCACGGTGCCTGAGGCTGCAAGCGCCGCGCGGGCCAGCCTAAAGCTTGCAAATTTGTCCTCTTCGCCGCTCACTAGATGCGACCCGAGCGGCCAGCTTTTTAGCCCCTCCTCGACCAGTCCACGTACACTTTCCACGACCGGTAAGATGATTTCGAGGGTTGGAATGAGCTCCCGTAAGCGACGCATCGCATCGCCGAAGGGTCCCATTAGCCGCTTCACCTCACTCGAGCGGCTTCCCGGTAAAACCACAAGGACCGGGCTTCCGTCGGCAATGCCGAGCCGCTTACGCAAGGCTTCTGGGTCGCGCGTCTCGATCCAATCGAGTTTCTCGGTCAGAGGGTGGCCGACATAGCTGCAAGGGGGACCTCCGAGCCTCCGATGCGCTTCGGGTTCGAAGGGCAGAATGCCGAGGATATGGTCCACATAACGGCGCATGCTCCGTGCGCGCCAAGGTCGCCAAGCCCACACGCTCGGCGAGACATAATCGACAATGGGGATCTGCGGGGCCTTGCGGCGCACGCGCTTGGCAACTTGATGGGTGAATTCGGGACTGTCGAGAATGACGAGGACGTCCGGATCGAAATCGATCACGGCGGCGGCACTCTCCCTGATCCGCCTCAAGATATGCCGGAGCTGCGGCAGCACATCGAGCGGGCTCATGACCGCGAGCTCCGTCAAGGGAAACATCGAATGGAGACCTTGCGCCCCCATGAACTCGCCGCCGACACCTTTCAATTCCAGCGGGCGCGACGATTGCGCCTTAAGCGCCTCGATCAGCTTGCCGCCGAGAGCGTCGCCGGAATGCTCGCCGGCGATCAGGAAGATCTTGGTCGGGCCCGCGTTCACGAGGGCCTCCTTTTGGTGGGGCGTCCCTTCGCGCCAGAAGCGGGAGGCGCCACACCGACGATGAAGATGCCGAGTCGGTTAGCGAGGCGGATCACCTCTTCCCGCTCCGCAATCAGCACGTCGCCGGCTGCCACGGCGATGCCGGTCAATCTTGCCTCCGCCACGCGGCGCACCGTCTCAGGCCCAATCGAAGGAAGATCGATCCGACGGTCCTGTCCGGGTTTTGCGCATTTCACCAGGACACCGACACGCGGGCTGCCGCGACCGAGACTCCACTTCTTTAAGTCCTTGCAGCGTTCGACCACGGCATCAGTGCCTTCCGCGGCCTCGACGGCGATGATGTGCCCTCTTGCCACCACCACGGCCTGGCCCACGTCGAGAGGACCGAGCGTGGCGACGGCCTTCCGTCCGAGCTCGATATCCGCCTCTGTTGGCTGATTGGGTTTCAGCCGGCCGAGAGGACCGCGCGCCGCCAGGAGGTCGGGCGCGATCTCATGAGCGCCGCTGACATGCATCCCCTTCGCCTCGAAGAAGCTGGTGATGCGACCCAATAGCGAACTGTCGCCGCCGGCGGTTCGTAGTTTGAGCAGGCCCTTGAGATTGACAACGGTGCCCCAGTCGACGCGCAGCTCACCGAAATTGGGCCGCCGCACCGAACCGATGATGACGAGCTCCTTGCAGTCGTTTTGCTTGAACGCGCTTAACATCCTTCCGATCTGGCCGATATTGACCCAGGTGTGTGGAAAGGCCTTCACCTCCTCCGCGGCCGAACCCTTCAAGGCCACGATATGAACCGGACGGCCTTCCGCTACCGCAGCCTCAGCCACGTGAATCGGCATCGAGCCGCTGCCGGCAAGGATCGCCAGCGGCCGTTGCCGCGCAGGATCGGGCGCGACGTGAGAGGACGCGCGAGCGCGCCGACTATGCTGGCGTGGAGCCATTGCGAGGGACGCATAGAGAGCGGTCTGATTGGTCGCGGATGAAACTCACGATACTTTGTACGAGCACGTTGGACGGAAACATCTTATCGACGTCCTCTAGCCGCTCCATCAACGTGCCTTCGCTGGCGAACAGCATGCGGTAGGCTTGCCTGAGTTCATGGATCTGTTCGCGCGGGAAACCGTGACGCTTGAGGCCCACGATGTTGAGTCCGGCCAAGACGGCACGATTGCCGAGCGCCATGCCGTAAGGGATGAGATCATTCTCGACCCCCGACATGCCACCGACAAAAGAGTGAGCGCCGATGCGAACAAATTGATGCACGGCGCAAAGACCGCCGAGAATCGCGTGCTCGCCCACGGTGACATGTCCGGCGAGGGTCGCATTGTTGACCATGATTACATGGTCGGCGAGCTGGCAGTCATGGGCGATATGCGCGCCGACCATCAAGAGGCAGTTGGAACCGACGCGGGTGACACCGCCGCCGCCCTCGGTGCCCGGATTGATGGTGACGTATTCGCGAATGACAGTGTGATCGCCGATTTCGAGCCTTGTATCTTCGCCGTGATATTTCAAATCTTGCGGAATGTGACCGATCGAGGCGAAAGGAAAAATCTGACAGGCACTGCCGATCGTCGATTTCCCGGTCAGCACGATATGCGAGTGAAGCACGCTGCCGGCGCCGATCTTGACCTCGGGACCGATGATGCAGAACGGACCGACGCTGACGTCAGCGGCAAGACTCGCGCCCTTATCGACCAGGGCGGTCGCATGGATGTTGGCCATACCGGTCGCGCCTATGTTTCGACGATGATGGCGCTGACCTCTGCCTCGGCGACGCAGGTGCCGTCGACCATAGCCTGGGCACGGAACCGCCAAACACGCCCGCGGTTGCGCATTTTATGCACATGGTAGTGCACGGTGTCGCCGGGGATCACCGGGCGGCGGAAGCGGGCTTTATCGATGGCCATGAAATAGACCAGCGGCGGCTTCTCCAGGTCGTCGCGATGGGCCATGCAGAGCGCGCCGGCGGTTTGTGCCATGCCTTCGATCAGCAGCACGCCCGGCATCACCGGGTTCCCGGGAAAATGCCCCTGGAAATACGGCTCGTTCATCGTGACGTTCTTGATGCCGATGGCCGAGCGGTCGCCGTCCATGTCGATGATGCGATCGACAAGGAGGAACGGGTAGCGATGCGGCACGAGCTTAAGGATGGTCGCGATGTCGACCGACTTCAGCTTCGATTTTGCTCCGCGATCATTCATTCACTTTGCTCCAAAAACCTAATCCGTCTCGCCTTCGTCCTCATCACCTTCGCCAGTTTTCCGTTCGGCAAGGCGGCGCAGCAACGTCATCTCCCTGAACCATAGCCGTATGGGCTTGGCGGGGGTTCCGCCCCAGCGCGCTCCGGCGGGCACGTCGCTATTTACCTTGCTGGTCGCCGCAATCTGCGCTCCGGCGCCGATCTTGACGTGGCCGACCACGGCCGCCTGACCGCCAAGGGCAACGAAATCGCCGAGTTCAGAGCTTCCTGAAATACCTGTTTGAGCCACAATCACGCAATGCCTTCCAATTACAACGTTGTGCCCGATTTGCACGAGATTATCAATTTTCGTGCCCTCGCCGACGATGGTGTCGCGCAAGGCGCCGCGGTCGATCGTGGTGTTGGCGCCGATCTCGACATCGTCCTGAATGATCACGCGGCCGATTTGCGGCACTTTGAGATGGCCTCCGCGCCCCATGGCGAAGCCAAACCCGTCCTGCCCGATCGAGACCCCGGCATGGACAATCACGCGATTGCCAACTAACGCGTTAGTTATTGTGGCGTTCGGCCCGATATAGCAATCCCGGCCCACATGCACGCGGTAGCCGATGATCGTGCCGGCAGCGATAATGGTGCCTGTGCCGATCGAGGCCTCGGGACCGATCACAGCTCCAGGCTCGACGATCACGCCCTCCTCAAACACAGCGCTCGGATGGATTGGTTGGTCGGTGGTGACCCCGACCCGAACCGCGAGCATTGGCTTCATGGCGTCCGGGTAGAACAACGCAAGCACCTTGGCGAAGCCTCGGTAGGGGTCTGGCATGACCAAACAGGCCATGTCGGAAGGGGCTTGGGCTGCGAACTTCGGCGCCACTAAACAGGCGCTTGCCTCAGTTGTGGTAAAGAGCGTGAGATATTTCGGATTATCGAGGAAAGAGATGTCCCCTCGCTTGGCGACATCAAGCGGTTTCACATCGCCAATCGCAGTGTCGGGATTGGCACCATTGGCGAGACTGGCTCCGGCCACCTCGCTCAAGGTGCGCAAGGGAAATGGGCCAGCACGCTCGAAAAAGCCCGGATGTTCCATCTGATCCACCAATGACGTTCGGCAGAGGCATGACGCCAAACGGGAGTTATAGGCAAGCCCCTAGGGTGAAATCCAGTGGGATTGGATTTCACCCCAGTTCGTTGTCTTTGACGCACGATTTCGGCCGAGAAGTCTGCGACTTTTCGCAATCATGCTCTAGAAATTCGTCGAGGCGCCGAACCGGAAGAGTTCCGTCCGATCGAATTCAGCTTTGAGCAGAGCCTCGGCGATATCGGCGCGCAACGGCCCCAAGGGCGATTGCCAAATGACGCTGAAACCCGCCGACACACGCGGCGCGCTGCTGTCGTTGATGAAACTTGGCCTCACGCAATTTTTGGCTTTCTTACTGCAATCGTCGAGATTGCCGGCTTCAACCGCTTGCAACGCGATTTGGCTGGGGTCGAACAACGAACCCGCATCAACAAAGAAGGCACCCTGCATGCCGAGACTGTCGGGAATGAAGGGGAAGGGAAAGCGGAGTTCGGCAGTGGTCGCCCAAAATAGCTCACCGCCGAGAGCGTCGCGCGTACAATGGCCGACCTGCTGGTGGGTCACGGGATCTTCGCAAGCATCACGAGGACCAAAGCCCGCGCGCTGGAAACCGCGCACGGTCTCGCCGCCCTTGAAGAACAGATCGGTCATGCGAACATCGTCACCGCCCCATCCCTCGATGGCGCCGCCTTGGGCGCGACCGACCAAGGTGATCTTGTTGGTGACCGGATAGTAGCCGCGAGCATCGGCGACCGAGCGGATATAACGCACATCGCCGCCGACGCCGGCCAAATCTTGCGACCACGAGACGAAGGCGCCGCTGGTCGGGGAATTGGGAATGTTGCGCGTGTCATAGGCGACGGTGTAGCCGATGCTGGAGACGTTCGAGGTGCCTTCCGCAGTCTGCACGGCAAGCGAGGCATCGTCCGTGACGTCGTAAATGGTTTCGCGCTCAAACTTGTAACGCAGACCAAGCTGGGTGTCGTCGGCGATGGGGAATCCGAACCGGATGTCGCCGCCGGCGTCGCGCTCCTTGAAGGAGGCCACGTCGGTGAAATCGACCTCCTTGTAGAAGAGATCGAACCCGGCCGCGAGATTGCGGTCAAGAAAATGCGGCTCGGTGAAGCTGAAATCGACTTGGGCGCGCTCAAGACTTCCCGAGAAACCAAGCCGAACGTACTGACCCTTGCCCATCAGGTTGCGTTCGGTAAGGCTGATGTCGCCGATCACACCTTCGCTGGTTGAATAGCCAGCCCCGAAGGAGAGTTCGCCGGTTGGCTGCTCTACAAGTCTCACCACTAAAACCACGCGGTCGGGTGAGCTGCCAGGCTCGGTGTCGATGTCGACGCTCTTGAAGAACCCGAGTGCGCGCAAGCGCTTCCGCGCCGCCTCGACCAGCAAGCGGTTGAAGGCGTCGCCCTCCGCCACGCGAAACTCGCGCCGAATCACATCGTCATGAGTGCGGAAGTTGCCGACGATGTTGATGCGCTCGATGTATATGCGCGGACCCTCGTCGATCACGTAAGTAATGTTCATGACGTGGTTCACTTCGTCGCGGTCGAAGCGCGGCTTGACCTGGCCGAAGGCGTAGCCCTGTTGCGACACGGCGATGGTCAGGGCCTCGACAGTCTTCTCGATCTTGTCAGCGTTATAGACCCTGCCGGTGCGGGTGAGGATGTTGCCGTTGATGGCATCGACATTGAGCGAGGTCAGGTTGGACTCGATGTCGATCGTGCCGAAGCGGTAGCGCTCCCCCTCCTCGATGGTGAAAGTAATGAAGAAGCCACGACCGTCGCGATCGAGGTCGGCGGTGGCCGAAATGATGCGTGCGTCGGCATAACCGTTCTTCATGTAGAACTGCCGCAACAACTCACGATCCAAATTGAGCCGATCGGGGTCGTAAATGTTGGTGCTCTTGAGGAAACTCAGCAAATTGGTCTGCGTGGTCGTGATGAT
>JANWJA010000064.1 GCA_025449615.1 Methyloceanibacter sp. | reverse complement strand
GGTTCTATGTTGCAACTCCACCACGAAAATGCAACATGATCGCATTGGCTAAGTTATTGAAAATGCTGGTGCCCAGGGGCGGATTTGAACCACCGACACGCGGATTTTCAGTCCGCTGCTCTACCAACTGAGCTACCTGGGCCTTTGAGATAGTTGGCGGTCAGAGCCGCCAGACGGAAGGTCCCTCAAGGAAGGCCTCCGGGCAAGGCCTTGGCTTATAGGAAATCGGCCGCTGCCTGTCGAGTACCGGATGTTCGATTGAAACGCTCACACCTTAGGCCGCGTCGTGCTTGATAGGCCTATCGGCGCCCGGGTGCTCCGGCCTGGTGCGGATCGTCGCGTGCAAGGCCTCCGATAGCGCGCCCTGGTCCGGCCCGATCAATTCGACCCGGTTCCGCCCCGCCCGCTTCGCCGCATAAAGGGCAATATCGGCTTGGCGGAACAGCGCGCCCAAGTCGCAATCGCAGCCAAGATTGGACGCGACGCCAACGCTGACCGTGCCGCCGACAGCCATGCCATCGACGAAGGACGCGGAGGATGCAAAAGCCGCACGCACCGCTTCGCCGACTGCGACCGCCATCTTGGCATCGGCGCCTGGCAGGATTGCGGCGAACTCTTCACCGCCGACACGGGCGATGGTCGTGCCTTTGCCGAAATGCCGTTTCAAGGTCGATGCAAAAATGCCGAGCACGCGGTCGCCGACGAGGTGTCCATAGCCGTCGTTGGTCTCCTTGAAGCGATCGAGATCGAACAGCAGGACTGAGATCGTAATCGCGTTCGGGGTGAGACCGCGATGGGTCAGCACATCCGCCGCTTCGAACAAAGCGCGGCGGTTCGGCAGTCCGGTGAGAGGGTCCGTCAGCGCGCCGGCTCGCTGTTTGGATTCCTGTCGCTCCTTGGCCATAGCCAGCACGAGGAAGGCGAGCGCCACACGAAGCGAGAGCGTGACAATGAGGACGAAGGGGAACCACTCGCTGGAATAGACGTGTCCAACCTCGACGATCGGCTGACTGAGAAGCAGCGGCAGCCAAGACAGTTGACTGACCGCGGTGAGAACGAGAAGTACGATCGCCGGTTTGCGTGAGACGAGCCGCTCGTCTTTTCCGCGCTCAAGCTCGCATGCGACGGCAAGATTGTAGAGACCGATGATGGTCGACATCAGAAACAGGCGCGCATCGAAGCTGTGGATCACACCGGAATCCACGATGCCTAGAAACGCGAGCGAGCCCACGAACAACAAAGGCCACGGGAACCGGCGATTTTCGAACTCCCGTGCCGCCTTCCATTTCAGCGACTCGGCGACGAGCATCGTTGCTGGCCCAAAGCTTACCAGATCAGCGGCGTTAGCTGCCGACGCAACTGCCGCGATGAGGATGCCGACGCTTTGAACAAGCTGGGCCACGCCCCACCAGCCAATGAAGTCGCTTGAACGCTCGCGCGCCCAGGTGAGCAGCAAGACGACGCCGAGGATGGCCGTGACAGCGATGTTCGCGGCGGACATCGTGACCAGATCGAGATGCATGGGGATGGGCTCGCTTGTTGTCCTCGGCGGACGAGCGAGACCATAAATTAGGCACATGGAGTCGCGCTTAACTCGCTTATTAAGATTTGAGTCGAAATGGCGAGATCGCGTCTTGCAGGCCAGCGGCCCTCAATTGACGTCAGGATCGTCGTTGTCGGATTGGGGCCCAAGAGGCTCGCCGGGTACGGCGTAGCGGCCACCGAGCCAACGGCCGAGATCGATATCGGCACAAGCAGCAGAGCAGAACGGGCGATAGTGATCGTCGGTAGGCTTGCCACAAATCGGGCAGCGCGGCTGTTTCGGCGCCGCTTTGCGCGCAGATCGCACCCGACGAGACGAAGCCGTCACGCGGTCTCGATCTCGGCGAGGTTCGGCCAGAAGAAGGTCACGGGGAAGCCCTCGCTCTGTAACATCCCCATGACTTCGGTCAGCGGCAGGCCGACCACGTTGGTATAGGAGCCGATCAACTTCACCACAAAACTGCCGGCGATGCCTTGAATGGCATAGCCACCGGCCTTGCCCTGCCATTCGCCGCTCGCCAAATAGGCTTCGATCTCTTTCCGGCTTAAGCGCTTGAAGCGAAGCCTGGTCTCCACCACGAGATCCTTCGAGCGGTCATCGGGCGTAATGAGGCAGACACCCGTGTACACGCGGTGCGCGCGGCCGGAGAGAAACTCAAGCGCACGCGCTGCCTCGTGTTCCATCTCGGCCTTGCCGAGCACGCGTTTGCCGACGGCGACAGCGGTGTCGGCGGCGAGGATAAAGGAATTGGCAAGTTCAGGCTCGGCGCGGGCGAGTTTCTTGGCGGCTTCCGCCTTGGCGCGGGCCAGCCGCCGCACGAGATGATGCGGGACTTCGCCCTTTTTCGGCGTTTCATCGACGGTCGCAGGGCGGAGCGCGTCAGGCGCGATGCCGGCTTGTTCGAGCAGCCCGAGCCGCCGCGGCGAGGCGGACGCCAGCACGAGCTTCGGGCGATAACCGGCACTCGTCTTCGGCTTCGCCGCCGTGCTTGCGAAACCGCTCGGGGAAAGCGAGGGCAGTTTCAGCCCAAGCTTACTTAAAGCGGTAAGTGATACGTCCCTTGGTGAGATCATAAGGTGTCATCTCGACCAGAACCTTGTCGCCGGCAAGGACTCTGATCCGGTTTTTGCGCATGCGGCCTGCCGTATGGGCGATGATCTCGTGGTCGTTCTCCAGCTTCACCCTGAAGGTGGCATTAGGGAGCAGTTCGGTCACTACCCCCGGAAATTCAAGCATTTCTTCCTTCGCCATAAGGCCCCGTTCCGGCTATTTCAGGTTAGCGGCGGAGAATGGTCGGGTGGCGGGACAAAATCAAGGACGATTGTCCCGGGCTTGCCGAGATCATTTAGACTTGGATTTGGCGTGCTTTTGCTTGTGTTTCTTTTTGCCGCCACGACCGCCCCTGTGCGTCTTGTCCGTCGCCTTCATCTTGTCGGGTTTGGGCGTGTGTCGCGGCGCGGTGGGCTGGGACAGGGCACTGGCGGCCAGCGCTTTGGGTTGAGAATCGACCGACTCCGAGGCGGGTTCTCCTCGCGCCGGCGTCTCATGCCGCGGGGCAATGTCGAGAAGATCGATAACGCGTCGTTGCTCCGGCTGTTGGGCCGCGACGGGCGGTTCCTCTGGTGCAGGGCTCGGGACTCCAGGAGTCTGCGAGACAGTGGCATGAGCCGCTTCGCCAGCCTCAGCAGCAAGCGACTTTCGGAATTGTTGCGCGCCCTCCACGGTTTTCTCGGACCAAGACTTGGCGGAAGCGAAAGCTCGGTTGCCATAGCCGCGGACTTTAACGGCGGTTGCGGCCGTCAGTGCTGAAGCGGATTGAGCAAGGTTGCTACTAGCGCGTTTGGTCTGTGCGAAGCCGTTTGAAGCTGCGTGACTTGCCGAGCGAGATAGGACGTCAGCCTTGGTGCGGCTCCATGCGTATGCGGCGTTACCCTTCTCCGACATGCGTGACGCCAGATCATGCGATTTCGCGTTGAGCGTCTTGAGCACGGCCTCGCTTCTTCGCGAAAGTTGGTTGCCAACGGCATGGCCGCGCGCGGCGGCAGCTTTGCTCGCTTTCGATAGACGCACGGACGAATCAGCTGCTTTAACTTTCAGCCAGGCGTAGCCAGCATTGCCGGCTTTGGAGAGCTGCGCGGCCGTGCCAATCGCTTTGACTTTGAGCCAAGCGTAGCCGGCTTCGCCTGCTTGGTAAGACCTGTCCGACGCGGCTTTGAGCCTGGGGCGGCTCCATGCAACCGCCGATGAGATCTGATCTTGCGTGAAGTTCGCAGCGGAGACGGCCTTTTGACCTGACGCGACTCCAATGGAACGTGCGGCTGCCCCAACAATCAAGGCCTGCCGCTTCGCGGCTGCCCCAATGATCAGGGCGCGCTCTCTGACCGAGCGGAGAAAGCGCTGGCGCTTGACCCAGCGGCGTTGACTGATCCGGAGTTGCTTCAGCCTCCGTTCGTGTTCTTCACGATTTCTCGCTTCTGCCGCGGCATGGCGCCGAAGCCAGCGCTCGTGCTGCTTGAGGTCTTCGCTCGCCGATTGCTTGACATTTTTGGATTGGCTGAGCGCCGCTCCGCTCGCGGCCACTTCCGCATCGAACAGCTCGATGGTTTCTCGGTTCGTCAAGCTGCCTCCACGAACAAGACTGGGCATGGGGAGGTTCATTCTGCCTGCGGAAAGAGACCTATGGGACCCATTCGCCGCAGTTCCCTCCACCTGACCCAGCTTCCGGCGAAAACGCGCCAAGACTAAGGCGGTTCCGAGCCAAGTTGGGCGTCACTCGGCCGGCACATCCGGTTCGCTCAGACGGTGTCGATGTCGGTGGCGGCGAGCGGCGGCGCGCCGTCGAGCGTGACGAACAGGACCTGGGCCCCGGCGCCATTACCATCGGCGTCGAAATAGAGCTTGCCGTCGTCTGTGTCGTAAAGAAACCAGGCGTCGGCGCTCCCTGCAGTCGGGTCGCTGCCAGAATCGAGATTCACTGAGCCTGTGGTGAAGCCGACGGCGATCTTGTCAGATCCTGACTCGAAATCGGTGAGGTGGTCGCCCCCTTCGGCATTTCACAGCCAGTGTAGTCAGGGTTGTGCCGCTCAGCCTTTCCAGTGCAGCGCGCAGAGCAGAGTGAACAGGCGTCGGGCGGTGGCGATATCGACGTTAATCTTGCCTCTCAGCCGCTCCAACAAGAGCCGGCTGCCTTCGTCGTGCAGGCCGCGGCGCCCGACGTCGATCGCCTCGATGCGAGACGGTGGCTGCGTCTTGATGGCCTGATAGTAGCTTTCGCACATCAGAAAATAGTCCTTCACGATGCGGCGGAACGGCGCGAGCGAGAGCGAGACGTTGGTGATGGGCTCACGGTTCTGGTCGCCCACCGTTAGCACAAGGCGATTGTCGACAAGCGACAGATGCAGCGTATAGGGTCCGTCTTTCTCGCTCTCCTCCAGCGCGAAGGAGTTGGCCTCGAGCAGATCGAAGATTGCGATCTCGCGCTCGTGGTCGACCTCGGCGTTGTTACGGCCGATCGAGTTGGTATCGAGCGTCACGCCGACGAGGCGCTGCCGATCCGAGTGAACCTCCTGCTCCTCCACCATGCTCAGACTTTCGCGTTCAGCCTGATGGCCACGGAGCGGCGATGCGCTTCGAGGCCTTCGGCCTTGGCGAGCGACATCGCCTCGGTGGAAAGCGCGTTCAGACTCTCCGCATCGAGTTTCAAGATCGAGGTGCGCTTCATAAAATCGAGCACACCGAGGCCCGAAGCAAAACGGGCGCTCCTCGCGGTGGGTAGCACGTGGTTCGGGCCCGCAACGTAATCGCCGATGACCTCCGGCGTATAGCGGCCAAGGAAGATGGCGCCGGCATTACGGATCTGGCCCGCGAGCCGCTCTGGCTCGGCGGTCGCGATCTCGAGATGTTCGGGGGCGAGCCGGTCGGTGAGCAAGACGGCTTGATCGAGACGCTCCACGACGATTACCGCACCAAAACTCGCCCAGCTGGCGCGCGCGATATCGGCGCGAGGCAACGTTGTCAGCTGCGCTTCAACCGAAGCCGCAACCTCGCGGCCAAAGGCCTCGTTGTCGGTTATGAGGATCGACTGCGCGGCGGCGTCATGCTCGGCCTGGGCAAGCAGATCGGAGGCGATCCACGAAGCGTCGTTGTTCTTGTCGGCGATGACCACGACTTCTGATGGGCCAGCCACCATGTCGATGCCGACCTGGCCGAAGACCTGTCGCTTGGCCGCGGCGACATAGGCATTGCCGGGCCCGACGATCTTGACAACCGGCGTGATGGTCTTGGTACCATAGGCGAGTGCCGCGATCGCTTGGGCCCCGCCGACCCGATACACTTCATGTACGCCGGCGAGTTCGGCAGCGGCGAGCACCAGCGGGTTCAGCTTGCCGTCGGACGCGGGCACCACCATGACGATGCGTGGCACGCCGGCGACCTTCGCCGGCACCGCATTCATCAACACCGAGCTCGGATAGCTTGCGGTCCCTCCCGGCACGTAGAGGCCGACGGACTCCACGCTGGTCCAGCGATGGCCAAGCTCGACGCCTTCGGCGTCGCGATAGCGATCGTCCTTGGGCAATTGGCGACGGTGGTGATCGAGGATTCGGTCGTGAGCGAATTTGAGCGCGCCGCGCGTCTCGACATCGACTTTGCTTGCGGCACGCGCGATCTCGTCCGGCGAGAGCTTGATGCCGGCTTCGCGCAAATCGACACGGTCATAGCGAAGCGTAAGCTCGATGAGAGCTTCATCGCCCTTGGCGCGCACGGATGCAATGATAGCCGTCACGGCGTCGTTGACGTCGTCGGCGCTCTCGCGCTTTGCCGTCAGTAGGTCACGGAAACGAGACTCGAAATCGGCGGCGCTAGTCTTAAGCCACGACGTCATGGCTGGTCGTCGGGATGGCGTGGCTTTGAGCGCGCGCGCCAGGCAGGTCCGAGATCTTTGAGCTCGGCCTCAATACATTCGACATCGAGGCGCACTGCGGCATCGCCGGAAAAGATCAGATTGATGTAGCCGCCGGGAGCGGTGCCCTGCTCGAACTGCACGGCTAGAAGCGACAGCACCGCGTCTTCGTGCGAGTGTCTGAGCCCCTTCACCTTGGCGCTGCGCACGCGATCGAAGCGAAGGGCGGCGCGGTGACGCGCATTGGTGCCTTTGGAGGTGGCTTGTTCCCAGTCGAAGCGGTTGACGACCGCGGCAAAGCGCTGCTGCGAAGGCAGATAGGCCATGTCGCCAACCCGCATCACGGCGTCTTGCAGGTGCGAGGAGACGACAATGAGGTCTTCTTCGTCGAGGGCGAGGAGCTTCAATTGGGTCATAGCGATGATTTAGCCCAACAGATGCAAAAAAGACACCCCGCTTTGTGCACGGATTAGCTTGAAAGCCGCTCGATTTGGGCGCCACAGCGGCCGAGCTTCTCCTCGATGCGCTCGAAGCCGCGGTCCAAATGATAGACGCGGCTGATCAGCGTCTCGCCTTGCGCGGCAAGGCCGGCGATAATCAACGATACGGAAGCCCGCAAATCGGTGGCCATGACGGGGGCGCCGGTCAGGCCGCTAACGCCGGTAACGATGGCGGTATCACCTTTCAGATCGATCTTGGCGCCGAGCCGGGCCAGCTCCTGCACATGCATGAAGCGATTTTCGAAGATCGTCTCGCGCACGGTCGAGGTGCCCTCCGCCATGCAGAGCAACGCGATCAATTGCGCCTGGAGATCAGTCGGGAAGCCTGGGAAGGGCGCGGTGTCAACGCTGATCGGCCCGAGACCTAAGCCATTCCTTGCTACTCTAATGCCGGAAGGAAGCTCCTCGATCTCGACGCCACTTCCCGCGAGCAGGTCGAGCGCATGACGTAAGAGATCACCTCTGGCGCCGTCGAGAAACACGTCGCCGCCAGTGATCGCCGCAGCCATGGCATAGGTTCCGGTCTCGATGCGGTCGGGCAGCACGTTGTGTTCGGCACCGTGAAGCTCGGTCACGCCCTGGATGTGCAAGGTCGAAGTGCCAATGCCTTCGATTTTGGCGCCCATCTTGACGAGACATTCGGCAACGTCGACGACCTCCGGCTCGCGCGCTGCGTTCTCGATCAGCGTCTCGCCACGGGCGAGCACGGCAGCCATCATCGCGTTGTGAGTTGCGCCGACCGAGACTTTGGCCAGCGGAATATGCGCGCCGCTGAGACCCCTCGGCGCCTTGGCGAGGACATAGCCGGCCTCGAGCTCGATGTCGGCGCCCAGAGCTTCGAGCGCACTCAAATGCAGATCTACGGGCCTCGTGCCGATGGCGCAGCCCCCGGGTAGCGACACTTTCGCTTCGCGGCATCGTGCCAGCAGCGGCGCCAACACCCAGAAGCTTGCACGCATGCGCGCGACCATCTCGTAAGGCGCGGTGGTGTCAACAATCTCGGCGGCGTTGAGCTTGAAGGTCTGACCGTCGCCCATGCGCTGGCCAGGGCGCTTCCCCGCTACCGTGACGTCGACGCCGTGATTGCCGAGGATGCGCGACAACAGCATCACGTCAGCCAAACGAGGCACGTTGTTCAGAACAAGCGTCTCGCGCGTCAGCAGGCTCGCAATCATCAGAGGCAGCGCCGCGTTCTTGGCGCCGCTGATCGGAATAGTGCCGTTGAGGCGTTGGCCGCCAACGATGCGGATACGGTCCATGACGATTATTCCCCCTGAAGCCGTTTACGGCCGATTACGGCCAAGTGTTCTTGCCCGAAATATTTCAAGTTTTCCGAGGTCAGCTAGCCCGTTTAACCCCCTCGCCTTTCCCCCGCAAGCGCAGCGGTCAGGCCCGTTAAGGTGTCGGACCTTTCCGGCTTTTTTCAGTCTGAGCGCCACCACCCTGTTTTCGGGCGCGAGACTGGGCTTTTCGCTTCAAAAGATTGGCGCGAAGGCCCGCCGCCAGCCTCTCGCGACGAGCCTCGGAAGAGGCCCCGTCGCGACCCTTGTTCGCGCCTCGCTCTTTGCCATTTTGCATCGCGTGCCTCGCTTGCAAGGGCCCTGC
>JANWJA010000063.1 GCA_025449615.1 Methyloceanibacter sp. | reverse complement strand
TGGCCATGTCCAATCTCAACGGCCAAAAGATCGATTACATCAACCCTCACGCCACCTCGACCCAGATCGGCGACGTTAAGGAGATCGAAGCCATCCGCGAGGTTTTCGGCGAGAACGCGCCTCCGATCAGCGCCACGAAATCGCTGACCGGGCATTCGCTGGGTGCCGCCGGAGCGCATGAGGCGATTTATTCCCTCCTGATGATGAATAATGGTTTCATCTGTGAATCCGCCAATATCGAGACCATCGATGCCGAGGTCGCCGATATGCCGATCGCGCGCAAGCGGATCGACAATGTCGATCTGAATTGTGTGATGTCCAATAGCTTCGGGTTCGGCGGCACCAACGCCACGCTCGTTTTCCGTCGCCATGATCGCTGAGTGGGGATCAGCGCATGAGTTTCTTAACCCCCAAGAGCTAGGTCAACCGTCATGACAACAACAAAAGACATTGCCACCCCGGGACCCATCATGGCCGGGAAGAAGGGCCTGGTGATGGGTGTCGCCAATGACCGCTCCATCGCCTGGGGCATCGCTCGGGTGCTTCACGGCCAGGGCGCGGACCTTGCCTTCTCCTATCAAGGCGGCGCCTTCGGTCGCCGTGCCGTGCCGCTGGCACAGTCGATTGGCGCCAAGATTATCGAGGAAGCCGACGTTGAGGATCTGGATAGTGTCAAACGCGTCTTCGACGTGATCAAGAAGAAATGGGGCTCTCTCGATTTCGTCGTGCACGCGCTTGCCTTCTCGGATCGCAATGAGCTTAGGGGACGATATTGCGACACGACGCGGAAGAATTTCAGCCACACCATGGTGATCTCCTGCTTCTCCTTCACCGAGATTTGTAAACTCGCTGCGGAGTTGATGCCGAAGGGCGGCTCGTTGCTAACGCTGACTTACGGCGGCGCGACGAGAGTGGTGCCGAGTTATAACGTCATGGGCGTCGCCAAGGCGGCGCTCGAAACCAGCGTACGCTATCTCGCCTCGGATTTCGGTCCGCAGAACATTCGCGTCAACGCGCTCTCCGCAGGCCCGATGCGAACGCTCGCAGGCGCCGGCATTTCCGATGCGCGCGCTCTCTTCAACTACCAGCGCGAGCACGCCCCGATGCGCCGCTCGCCCACTCTGGATGAGGTCGGAGGCTCTGCGCTCTATCTCCTGTCCGATCTCTCCGGCGCGGTCACCGGCGAGGTGCACTTCGTCGATTGCGGTTACTCCACCATCGCCATGCCGAGCATCGACGCCGTCAAAGCCATGGATTTGGGCGATAAGGACGGCGACAACCATTCTGAGAAGCCGCCGCGCGAGGCGGCCCAGTAAACTCGTCGGGAGTTGTGACGCCGCGGCGACATCTGTAAATTCGCCGCCAAACCAATCGAATTGGAGGAAAGTGGGGCATGGCCCAACTCGTTCTGATTACCTGCCTTCTTGCCGAGCCGCATACTTGCGGCGAGACCGTCATCACCAGCTCGGCTCCGGATGACGTTGTGACATGCATCCGCCAAGGCGAGACCGACGCCAATAAATGGCTTGCTGGTAACACCCAATATACGGTGATCGGCTGGCGTTGTGAGAAGAAGAAATAGTGCTGAAAAAGAAAATGGCCGGGAGGTGCCCGGCCATAACTTTATGCGTCTCAGTCGCACTTGGCTGAACTAGCTCGCCGTTTCCTTCGCGATTTCCTTGCCGGTGGCCTGATCGACGACTTTCATCGACAGCCTGACCTTGCCGCGGTCGTCGAAGCCGAGCAGCTTCACCCAGACCGTGTCGCCTTCCTTGACCACCTCGTTGACCGTCTTCGGCCTGCCGTCCGACAGTTGCGAGATGTGCACCAGGCCGTCCTTCGGGCCGAAGAAGTTCACGAAAGCGCCAAACTCCATCACCTTGACGACCTTGCCCTGATAAATCTCGCCGACTTCAGGCTCTGCGGTGATGCCACGGATGCGAGCGATCGCGGCACGGATCGACTCGGCGTTGGCTGAGGCGATCTTCACCGTGCCGTCATCCGAAATATCGATCTTGGCGCCGGACTCGGCCACGATCTCGCGGATCACCGAGCCGCCCGAGCCGATCACTTCGCGGATCTTGTCGACCGGGATGTGGATGGTCTCGATGCGCGGCGCATATTCGCCGAGCTCGGGCCGCGCGGCAGTCAGCGCCTTGTTCATTTCGCCAAGGATATGCAAGCGCCCGTCACGTGCCTGGTCGAGCGCGATCTTCATGATCTCCTCGGTGATGCCGGTGATCTTGATGTCCATTTGCAGCGAGGTCACGCCTTGCTCGGTGCCTGCCACCTTGAAGTCCATGTCGCCGAGGTGGTCCTCGTCGCCGAGAATGTCGGAGAGGACGGCATAGCCCTTGTCCTCCTTGATCAATCCCATGGCGATGCCGGCAACCGGGCGTTTCAGTGGAATGCCCGCGTCCATCATCGCCAGCGACGAGCCGCACACCGTGGCCATCGAGGAGGAGCCATTCGACTCGGTGATCTCCGACACGACGCGGATCGTGTAGGGGAAGCTCTCGCGATCCGGCAACACGGGGTGAATGGCGCGCCAGGCGAGCTTGCCATGGCCGATTTCCCGGCGTCCGGGCCCCGTCATGCGGCCAGTTTCGCCGACCGAGTAGGGCGGGAAATTGTAGTGCAGCATGAAGGTCTCTTTGTAGGTCCCCTGCAGCGCGTCGACATATTGCTCGTCTTCGCCGGTGCCGAGCGTCGCCACCACGAGCGCCTGGGTTTCGCCGCGGGTGAAGAGCGCGCTGCCATGTGTGCGCGGCAGGATACCCACCTCGCTCACGATCGGGCGAACGGTCTTCAGGTCGCGGCCGTCGATACGGTGTCCGGTCTCGAGAATAGAGCCGCGCACCACGTCTTTTTCTGCATCTTTGAATGCAGCCGAGACTTTCGGCGCGAGCGTGCCGTCGTCATCCGCAGGCACCAGCGCCTTGACAAGCTTGTCCTTGATCGCGGCAATACGGTCGCGGCGATCTTGCTTGACCGCGATCTTGTAGGCATCGCGAAGCTCGGCAGATGCCGCGTCCCGCACCTTGGTCGCGAGCGCCTCGGCGCCTCCGTCAACCTTCAGATCCCAAGGTTCCTTCGCGGCGCGCTCGGCGAGCTTGACGATCGCATCGATCACCGGCTGGAAGCCCTTTTGCCCGAACACCACGGCGCCGAGCATCACTTCTTCCGAAAGCTCCTTGGCCTCGGATTCCACCATCAACACGGCGGATGCAGTGCCGGCAACGACGAGGTCGAGAGAGCTCTCGCTCATCTCGTCGATCATCGGGTTCAGCACATAGGCGCCGGCGATATAGCCGACGCGTGCCGCGGCGATCGGGCCCATGAAGGGCACGCCGGATAGCGTCAGCGCCGCGGATGCAGCGACCAAGGCCACCACATCGGGATCGTTCTCCATGTCGTGCGACAGCACGGTGGCGACGACTTGCGTCTCGTTCTTGAAGCCCGGCGCGAACAGCGGCCGGATCGGGCGGTCGATCAGCCGCGAGGTCAGCGTCTCCTTTTCAGTGGGACGGCCCTCGCGCTTGAAATAGCCGCCGGGAATCTTGCCGGCGGCGAAGGTCTTCTCTTGGTAGTTCACGGTGAGCGGGAAAAAGTCGATTCCCGCGCGAGGTTCCTTGGCGGCGACGACGGTGGCGAGCACGGATGTGCCGCCATAGCAGGCGAGCACGGATGCGTCGGCCTGGCGCGCGATGCGCCCGGTCTCGAGGCTGAGCGGGCGTCCCGCCCAATCGATTTCTACGGCATGCGTCTTGAACATGGTGACATCTCAATGTGTATGGGTTGAGGCCGAGCCTGCCCGTGGGCGACGGCTCGAGGCCAATGGGTGCAAAACGATCCTGCGGCGCGAAGCGAAAGCGGTCGCGTCACCGGCGAATGCCCAACCGGTTGATGAGTTTCTGATAGCGATCCTCGTCAGTGGCCTTGACGTAATCGAGCAGCCGGCGCCGCGTGCTCACCATTTTGAGCAGGCCGCGCCTTGAGTGATTGTCTTTGCTATGGGTCTTGAAATGGTCGGTGAGATTGGTGATCCGCTGGGTCAGGATAGCAACCTGCACCTCGGCGGAGCCGGTATCGCCCGGCTTGATGGCGTATTCTTGGATAAGCTCTTGCTTGCGCTCAGCGCTGATCGACATCGGGTGATCCTCTAATTTGGGTTGGTGAATGGCCGGGCCAGGATGTCGTCCAGCACGGTCGGCTTAAGTGCAAACCGGCCTAAGGGAGGCCGGTGCACGGGCGCACTATAGGGATTATCCCGTCCGAGGCCAGTGGAAATTGCAGCTAAAACGGGCAATTCGCCTCGGAAAATAAAGACAATTTCCGGAGCGGCCCCGATTTCCGCACCTGCAACGTCACGGACCTTAGCGGGACAGATTGAAAATGCGCTTTGGCTTGAACTCGCCTTGGCTCATTTCGCCGATCGCAACCAGCGCCCCGCGCGACAGAGCGTAGATCGGACCGCTATAAATCGGTGCGTCGCGCCCTCGCAACAGCACGGACTGGCCCAGCCGCAATCTTGCCGCGTCCGAGCTGCTGAGACTGAGGGACGGAATCTCCGTGAGTGCCGTCTCTACGGGAAGCAGCGTTCCGGACAACCCGTCCGGTTCCAGTGTCTCGAGCGCCTCAAGCGGGATCGAGGCCGCCTCATCGAAAGGGCCGACTCTGGTCCGGCGGAGCGCGCCGACATGGCCGAGCGCTCCAAGCACGCGCCCGATATCGCGCGCGATCGCGCGGACATAGGTTCCTTTGCCGCACTCGGCTTCGAGCACGGCGTGATCCGCATCGAGGGCGTCGACCAGGCTTAGGCGGTCGATGGTGACATCGCGCGGTTGAAGCTCGAATTCCTCGTTCTCCCGGGCAAGATCATAGGCGCGCGCGCCGTCGACTTTCAGAGCCGAATAGCGCGGAGGAAGCTGACTGATCGTGCCGGTGAAAGCCGGCAAAGCGGCCTCGATCTCGGCCCGCGACGGACGCTCGTCGCTTTTCTCCGTCACGGTGCCGTCCGAGTCGTCGGTATCGGTCTCAGCACCCCAGACAATCGTGAAACGGTAGGCCTTGCTGCCGTCCATGACGAAGGGCACCGTCTTGGTCGCCTCGCCGAGCGCGATCGGCAACACCCCGGTGGCAAGCGGGTCGAGCGTGCCGGCATGGCCCGCCTTCTGCGCATTGAACAGATGCTTGACGCGGGACACGGCCTTCGTCGAGTTCAGCCCCTGCGGCTTGTCAAGAATGAGCCAGCCATTGACGGGTAAGCCTTTGCGCTGCCGCGCCATGGTTGATGTCCTGATCTGTCGGGCACTTAGTCTTCGAGATCGCGAGCGACCTTTTCCGAGGCAAGCAATTCGTCGATGCGGCGCGAGCTCTCGAACGAGGTGTCGACCTTGAATCTGATCTCCGGCATATAACGAAGGCTGATCCGCCGCGCCAGCTCGCCACGCAGATAGCGCGCATGCTTGCCGAGGTGCTTCACCGCCTCGTCCGCGCCTTCGCCGCCAAGCGGCATCACATAGGCAGTGGCGAGTTTCAGGTCCGGCGTCATCCGCACTTCGGGCACCGTCAGCGAATATTTGGAAAGCACATCGTCGACGATCTCGCCGCGGGTGAAAATCTCGGCGAGCGCATGCCGAATCAACTCGCCCACTTTGAGTTGGCGCTGTGAAGGCCCTGAAGGGTGCTTTTGTCGTCTCACCACGATTCCCAATCCCGGGGGCGCTCTCCGGTGTCATTCCCGCGCAGGCGGGATTCAGAACACCGGACAGCAAAGGTTATGGAAGACCTACAGGCTGCGCTGGACGTGCTCGACTTCGAAGCACTCGATGACGTCGCCCGGCCGCATGTCCTGATAGCCTTCGAAGGCCATGCCGCATTCTTGCCCGGCCACGACCTCACGCACCTCGTCCTTGAAGCGCTTCAAGGTGGAGAGCTTGCCTTCGTGGATCACCACGTTGTCGCGGATCAGCCGGACATGAGCGCCGCGCTCGACCTTGCCTTCGGTGACGCGGCAGCCGGCCACCTTGCCGACTTTGGAGATGGCAAACACTTCGAGGATTTCGGCATTGCCGAGGAAATTCTCGATCCGGGTCGGTACTAGCATGCCGGACATGGCCTGCTTCACGATGTCGACCAGATCGTAGATCACGTTGAAATAGCGGATCTCGACGCCGTCCCGCTCCGCCGCTTCGCGCGCCTGTGAATTGGCGCGCACATTGAAGCCGAGAACGACTGCGCCCGAGGTCGCGGCAAGTCCGACATCGGATTCGGTGATGCCGCCAACGCCCGCATGCACGATGCGAGCGCGAACTTCATCCGTGCCGAGTTTCTCCAGCGCCGCGACGATGGCCTCGACCGAGCCCTGCACGTCGCCCTTGACGAGAAGGGTGAATTCCTGCGCGCCGCTCTCTTTCAGCTGGCTCATCATCTGCTCGAGCGAGCCACGGGCGCCGGCAACGGCGATCCGCTTGCGGCGCTCGCGCGTGCGATAATCGGTAAGTTCGCGGGCGCGCGCCTCGTTCTCGACGACGGCGAACTGATCGCCGGCCTCAGGCGCAGAGTCGAAGCCGAGCACCTCGACCGGAACCGACGGACCCGCCTCTTTCACTTGTTCGCCACGATCGTTGATCAGCGCCCGGACGCGGCCATAGGCCGAGCCCGCCACGATCAGATCGCCGACATGCAGCGTGCCGCGCTGGATCAGCGCCGTGCCGACGGGACCGCGGCCCCGTTCCAGCTTGGCCTCGACGATCACGCCTTCGGCGGCGCGCAACGGGTTGGCCTTGAGTTCCAAAACCTCGGATTGCAGCAAAATGGCCTCGAGCAGCTTGTCTAGGCCGATGCGTTTCAGCGCCGAAACTTCCAGCTCCAGCGTGTCGCCGCCCAAGCTCTCCACCACGATCTCGTGACTGAGCAACTCGGTGCGGACGCGCTTCGGGTCGGCGCCTTGCTTGTCGATCTTGTTGATGGCGACGATCATCGGCACCTTCGCCGCCTTGGCGTGATTGATCGCCTCGACAGTTTGCGGCTTCACGCCATCGTCGGCGGCAACCACGAGGATGACGATATCCGTCACCTGAGCGCCGCGCTGACGCATGGCGGTAAAGGCCTCATGGCCTGGCGTATCGATGAACGTGATCTTGTTTCCAGCTGGCGTCACCACCTGATAGGCGCCGATATGCTGGGTGATGCCGCCAGCCTCATGCGACACCACGTCGGTGGTACGAATGGCGTCAAGCAGCGAGGTCTTGCCGTGATCGACATGGCCCATGATGGTGACGACCGGCGCCCGCGGCGTGAGATCCTCGTCGTGATCCTCCTCGCCGATGAAGCCTTCTTCCACGTCGGCTTCCGACACGCGGCGCACGACATGGCCGAACTCTTCGGCAACCAGCTGCGCGGTGTCGGAATCGATCACGTCGGTGATTTTGTGCATGGAGCCGTCGCGCATCAACGCCTTGATGACGTCGACGCCGCGCTCGGCCATGCGGTTGGCGAGCTCCTGAATGGTGATGATTTCGGGGATCACGACCTCGCGCTGAATCTTGGCTTGCGCTTGCGGCCCTGCGATCTGCTTCTTCTGGCGCTCTTGCCGCCGCTTTAGCGAGGCGAGACTCCGCTGACGCTGCTCCTCATCGAGCGCATTGGTGATGGTGAGTCGGCCACGCACGCGCTGCTCGTTGGCTCGCTTCGGCGCCACGCGCTCCTTCTTGCTATGCCGGTCATCCAGTGCGCCGCGTTTCGGAGCTTCCTCAACTTCGTTGGTGAGATGCTTGCGCGCCGTATCCTCGCCCTTGCGGCGGGCTTCCGCTTCCGTCGCAAGACGCGCCTGCTCTTTAACCTGGCGCTCGTCGGCTTCCTCGCGCTCCTTGACGCGCACGTCTTCTGTGACGGCGCGGAGTACGGCATCGGTCTCTGCGCGCTCGCGCTCCTCGGCCTCGCGAACCTTCGAATCGCTCAGCGCCCGGATCCGCGCATCTTTCTCGTCATCTGAGAGCTGGCGCAGCACGACGCCGGAACGGCGCGCTTGCGACTCTTCGGCTTTGGGTTTTCTCTGCGGAGCCTCAGCTGCGGCGGGCGGCGTCTTGACGGGCGCTTCCTCGGCAATGGGGGCCGTGCCACCGGCACCGACGGCGCGGCGCTTCTTCTTCTCCACCAGGACTGATTTCGAGCGCCCATGGCTAAAGCTTTGCCGCACATGGCCGGACTCCACGGTCCGACGCAAATTGAGCGTCATCTTGCGTCCGCGCGCGGTCTTATCGTCAGTCTCGTTCGTCTCGCTCATGTCCTGTCCGTGTCCGATCCAATTGGCTTTGCGGATGCGCTCATTCCCTTGCGGTAGCGCTCAAGCCTCGAGGCAGCCGCGAGCAGCGCTAGAGCCGCTCCGCCCTGGATTAGCGCTGCATGTATCACATTTGTCCTACCCGATGCCAAACCCAATTCATCGGTGCTAAATGCGTTGATTGGCTCGAGCCCTTGGCCCTGCGATTCCGCCCGAAATTTGCCGTCGAGCTTGCGGCAGCCGTCCGCGCTGGCCTCTTTGGCGTGCACCAGGGCGATAATTTCGCCTTTGGCGATGGCCTCCTCGATCTTGGCAAAACCGAACACCACCTGACCGGCCTTATTGGCAAGCGCCAGAGCGCCTAAGGCCGTTTCGGCCAACAGCCCCTCGACCTGATCGGCAAAGGCAGGGGGCACATTGGCCTTGGTCTTGAGGGCTGCGGCAAACGCGTTGCGCTTGGCCGCCTCGGCCACGCAATCCTTGGAAGCGGTCAGCCACACGCCCCGTCCCGGGAGCCTCTCTCTTAAGTCCGGGACGACCGTGCCGTCCGGCCCCAGCACGAAGCGGATCAGCTCTTCCTTAGGCTTGCGGTCGCGCGTCAGCGCGCAGCGGCGAACGGGGCCGGTTTCCTCGTCCCCGTGAAGCTCGTCAAGTTGACTTGCCGCTTGCTGCAATGGTAGGCGCTCCCGCTCATGACGCTTCTTCGCCGGCAGCCTCGCCGGATTCAGTTTCCACCTCAGACTCTTCCTCGGGCGGAGGCGCCAGATCCGCTTCGGTGATCCAGCCGGCCTTGACGCGAGCCGCAAGGATCAACGCCTCGATCTCGGGCTTGCCGAGGCCATGGCCGTCGAGAATGCCGGGGTGACGCGTCGTCTCTTTGTCTTTGCGCTCGCTCCAGCCGGCGAGGTCGTCGGTGGCGCAATCGGCCAAATCCTCGACCGTCTTGATGTTGTTCTCGCCGAGGGCGACCAGCATCGCATTGTTGAGGCCTGGCACCTCGGCAAGTTCGTCCTTGACGCCGAGCGCTTTGCGCTTTGCTTCGAGCTCGGCCTCGATCTTCTCTAAGTATTCGCGTGCGCGCGTCTGAATCTCGGCGGCGGTGTTCTCGTCGAAGCCTTCGATCGAGGCGATCTCGGAGGGTTCGACAAAGGCGACCTCTTCCACCGAAGAGAAGCCTTCAGAGGCGAGCAGCTGCGCGATCACCTCGTCCACGTCGAGTGCCTCCATGAAGGTGGAGGAGCGTTCGGCGAACTCCGTCTGACGCCGCTCGGACTCGCTTGCTTCCGTCATAATGTCGATGTCCCATCCAGTGAGTTGCGAGGCGAGCCTCACATTTTGTCCCTTGCGGCCGATCGCAAGCGAGAGCTGCGCGTCCGGCACCACCACCTCGATCCGCTCGGCGTCTTCATCGAGCACAACCTTGACCACCTCTGCTGGCGCCAGCGCGTTCACGATGAAGGTCGCGGCGTCCGGCGACCATTGAATGATGTCGATCTTCTCGCCTTGCAGCTCGTTCACCACGGCCTGCACTCGGCTGCCGCGCATACCGACGCAAGCACCGACCGGGTCGATCGAGCTATCGCGCGACACCACCGCGATCTTGGCGCGGCTACCGGGATCGCGCGCCACCGACTTGATGGTGACGATGCCGTCATAGACTTCCGGCACCTCTTGCGCGAACAGCTTAGCCATGAATTCGGGATGCGTGCGCGACAGGAAAATCTGCGGCCCACGCTGCTCGCGGCGCACGTCATAGACATAGGCGCGGATACGGTCGCCATAGCGGAAATTCTCACGCGGCAGCGCTTCGTCGCGCCGCACGATGGCCTCGGCGCGGCCCAGGTCGACGACGATATTGCCGTATTCGACGCGCTTGACGATGCCGTTCACGATTTCGCCGACGCGGTCTTTATATTCGTCATATTGGCGCTCGCGCTCGGCCTCGCGCACTTTCTGCACGATGACTTGCTTGGCGTTCTGCGCCGCCACCCGTCCGAAATCGAGCGGGGGCAGGGGCTCCGCGATGAAGTCGCCGGCTTGTGCCGCCGGATTGCGGCGCCGCGCTTCCTCGAGCGAAATCTGGGTGGCTTCCATGGTCACGGCCTCGACCACCTCGAGCAGCCTCGCCAGCCTGATCTCTCCCGTCTTCGGATCGACCTCGGCCCGGATCTCGTTCTCGCTGCCATAGCGCGATTTCGCCGCCTTCTGGATCGCATCCTCCATGGCGCTGATTACCACCTGGCGGTCGATCGCCTTCTCGCGCGCGACCGCGTCCGCGATCTGCAGGAGCTCCAGCCTGTTGGCGCTTACGCCTGCCTGAGCCATTGTCTAGTCCTCCGATTAATCCTCAGGCGCGGGTGTTGCCCGCATCCCACAAATTTCAATTCGCAGTTTTCCTGGCCGCAAGATCGGCGCGGACGATCTCCTTGCCCGCGACCAACTTCGCCTCGCCGATCAGCGAGAACGGCAGCCCGATCGTGACCGGCTCGTTCTCGCCGGGCAGATCGATCTTCAAGCGCACTTCGTTCTTCACCACGCCCTCGATCACGCCGCGGAACCGTTTCCGTCCATCGACCGGCTCGTTCAGCTCTATCTTCGCCACGTGACCGGCCCACGACGCGAAGTCGCTGGGCCGTACCAGAGGCCGGTCAATACCGGGCGAAGACACCTCCAGCCGATAGCTGTTCGGCATCGGATCGTGCGCCTCGAGCAACACCGACAGCTTGCGGCTGATCGAAGCGCAATCGGCGATCGTCAACTGCCCGTCGGGTCGCTCCGCCATCAGCTGCACCGTGCCGCCGTCGCGCCCCGAGACCAGCACCCGCACCAACCGAAAGCCAAGCTCGTCGAGCACGGGGGTCGCCAGATCGGCGATCTCACGCGCCAGCCCGGTCTCGCGGAAGAAACGGCCGTCTCCGCTGTCGTTCAGGTCAGGCATATCTTGGACTTCGGCCTTCGCGACACAGCGAAAGCCATTGAGCCTAACAAAAAGGAGCGGGCGAAGGCCCACTCCTGACCAAATCTAATCATGAGTTCGAGCGGAATATACGACCTTTTTCCAAGGTTTCAAGCGGGGTTTCGCCCTTATTGGCCCCCCAGCACGTCCTTTTTCATGCGCTCGAAATCGTTAATCCGCTGATAGCTCAGCGCGCACAGGCAGGACGAATAATTGCCGCCAATGGCCGTGCCCCCGAAGGCAAGGCTGTCCTCGAAGGTGCAATTGGCATCGCGATAGCCGATCCATTGCTTCTGCGCGTCCTTGAGATCGCCCAATTGCGCATCCGACGCCTGGCCCATGTCCTTGCCGGCCACCCGGACCACCCCAAACATGTCTTTATAAGCCTGATTCAGCGCGGCATCGGCCTTGTCGGCGGCCCGCGCCACGCAGGCTTTGTAGTCCGGGTTCGATGTGGTTGAGCTCTCGCAGTCTTTGTAGCAGGCGGCCTCGATATCCGTCACCGCCGAGGCGGACAGCGGAGACAGGCAGATCGCGAGCGCAAGAAGTAAGGATCGTGAGTTCATATGCGCAGTCCTATCAGACCTTGGTAAAGGTGAGGTAGACAGGCTTTCGCCCTGCCGCTAAGGCCTTCCGCTCGTAGCGCGTATCCGGCCAATCGGGGGCACGGATGCGCCAGTCGTGGGCGGTTTCGGCTTGCCACTCGAACACGCCGCTGCGTGACACGAGAAACAGCGCTTCCCCCGCGTAATCGGCATCGTCGCTGGCAAAGCGAAGCAAACCGCCCGGCCGCAAGCTGCGCGCGAGCTCGGCGATCGTCTCTTGTGAGACGAGCCTGCGTTTTTGTTGCCGCTTCTTCGGCCAGGGATCGGGAAACAGAATAAAGGCTGCGCCGATCGAGCTGGTCGGCAACCAGGGCAGCACCTCGCGCGCGTCGCAATCATGGACGCGGATGGTCGTGAGCCTCCGCGTCTCGATGGCGCCGAGCAGGCTCGCAACGCCGTTGATGAAGGGCTCGGCGCCGATGAAGCCGATCTCGGGATGATGCTCGGCTTGCGCGAGCAGATGCTCGCCGGAGCCGAAGCCGATTTCGAGCCACACCTCTTGCACCGGGACTTCGAATAGCTGCGTGAGCGGTGCGGGCGCCGGCTTGCCAAGATCGAGACGAAGCCGTGGCAACAGCTCGCCGAGGAGCTGCTCCTTCCGCCCGCTCAACGGGCGCGCCTTGCGCCGGCCATAAGATCTTAAGCGCTGCCGTTCGCCAGTTTCGGTGCTGCCAGCAGGGGATCTCTTCTCCATCCCCACGTCATGCCCGGCCTTGTGCCGGGCATCCACGACTTTTTTGCATTGACGTGGATAGCGGGGACGAGCCGGGCCATGACGCAACCCTTAAGCAAAGGCTTTTCGAAGCTCTAGCTCAACTCGCCCCGGATCGGCTCGATCAGGTCGAGCTTTTCCCAAGAGAACCCGCCGTCATTGTCCGGCTGCCGGCCGAAATGCCCGTAGGACGACGTCCGCTCATAGATCGGGCGGTTGAGGCCAAGATGCGTCCTGATCCCGCGGGGCGAAAGATCCATCACCTCGCGGAGCGCCGCTTCGAGCTTGTCCTCGGCCACCTTGCCGGTGCCGTGCAGATCCACATAGAGCGAGAGCGGCTGCGAGACGCCGATGGCATAAGAGACTTGCAGCGTGCAGCGATCCGCCAGTCCCGCCGCGACCACGTTCTTGGCGAGGTAACGCGCGGCATAGGCTGCCGAGCGATCGACCTTGGTCGGGTCCTTGCCGGAGAAGGCGCCGCCGCCATGAGGTGCTGCACCGCCATACGTATCGACGATAATCTTCCGCCCCGTGAGGCCGGCATCGCCGTCCGGTCCGCCGATGACGAAACGGCCGGTCGGATTTACGTAGAATTTGGTGTCGCGGCTGATCCAGCCTTTCGGCATCACCTCGTCGACGAAACCGCGCACGATGTCCCTGATGCGCTCTTGGCTGACATCCTCGCCGTGCTGCGTCGAGACGACGATGGATTCCGCACGCACCGGCTTGCCGTCTTCATAGGCGAGAGTGACCTGACTCTTGGCGTCGGGTCCGAGCTCGGGCGTGCTGCCGGTGTGCCGCGCTTTCGCCATCTCATGCAGGAGCCGATGCGCATAATAGATCGGCGCCGGCATCAGGGGCTCGGTCTCGCGGCAGGCATAGCCGAACATGATGCCCTGGTCGCCCGCGCCTTCATCCTTATCTTCTTCTTCCTTGGCGTCGACGCCCATCGCGATGTCGGCGGACTGCTCATGCAAATAGTTTTGGAACTCCGCGTTCTTCCAGTGGAAGCCCG
>JANWJA010000062.1 GCA_025449615.1 Methyloceanibacter sp. | reverse complement strand
TGATCCAGGCCGCGATCGCGAACAGGGCCAAGCCATTGGCGAACGCGACCAGCACTTGGAAGCGGTCGAAGCCATAGGTGCGCCTCCAATCCGCGGGACGCCGCGTCAGGCGAAATCCGAACCAGGCGAGCGTCAGCGCGCCGAAATCGGTCAGCATGTGGCCGGCATCTGCAATCAGCGCCAGCGATCCCGAGATAACGCCGCCGGCGACCTCCGCCACCATGAAGAGGCCAGTGATCAGGGCTGCGAGCCCGATACGCTGCTCATTGGTCGAGGCGGCGCCATGCGTGTGGCGATGGCCGGAATCGTGGGCATGAGCTGCGTGACTATGATTGTGGGATCCGTGCATGGCCGCAATCACCCGAACGACTTCCGCGGGTCGAGCGCGTCGCGCACGGCCTCGCCGATGAAGATGAGCAGGCTCAACATGATGGCGATGACGAAAAACGCAGTCAGTCCAAGCCACGGCGCCTGCAGATTGTCCTTGCCCTGCGCCAATAGCTCGCCGAGCGATGGCGAGCCCGCGGGCAAACCGACGCCGAGAAAATCGAGCGAGGTGAGCGTGCTGATCGATCCATTGAGGATAAACGGCATGAAGGTCAGCGTCGCCACCATGGCGTTGGGTAGAAGATGCTTGAAAATGATCCGCATATTCGACACGCCAAGCGCCCGCGCCGCCATCACATACTCGAAGTTTCGCGCCCGCAAGAACTCGGCACGCACTACACCGACCAGCGCCACCCAGGAAAAGGCGAGCAGGATGCCGAGCAGGATCCAGAAATTCGGTTCGATCACGGCGGCGATGATGATCAGCAGATAAAGCTGCGGCACGCTGGTCCAGATCTCGATGAAGCGCTGGAACAGAAGATCGGTCCAGCCGCCGAAATAGCCTTGCACCGCGCCCGCAGCCACGCCGACCACCGAGGAGATCAGGGTCAGCACCAAGCCGAACAAAACAGAGAGGCGAAAGCCGTAGATGACGCGCGCGACAACATCGCGCCCCTGGTCGTCGGTGCCGAGCCAGTTCCATTCAAGCGTGTGGTCGCAAGGATGAAACCCACCCTCGATCGCCTTGGCGCAGTCTTCAGCCGTGAGCATCCAAGTGGGCTTCACCGGAAACGCCATGGGCGGGTTCTTGTTCTGTGAATTGTACGAGAAGCGGATCGGCGCCCACAGCATCCAGCCGCCTTTATCGTCGATCATCTGCTTGACCGCAGGATCGCGATAAACCGCCTCGGTCTCGAAAATCCCGCCGAACGCCGTCTCCGGATAAGATTTGAACACCGGGAAATAGTAATGACCCTCATAGTTCACCATCAGCGGCCGGTCATTGGCAATGAATTCGGCGAACAGGCTGAGCACGAACAACACCAGGAAAATCCACAGCGACCAATAACCGCGGGCGTGCGCCTTGAAGATTTGCCAGCGGCGCTCGTTCAGCGGCGAAATCCGCCGCCGCTGCGGACCTTCGGCCGTAACCATATCGACGATGCTTTCGTCTGTCGGGATATCCACTGGCTAGACCTCGCGCGTTTCAAAATCGATGCGCGGATCGACCCAGGCATAAGTCAGGTCGGAGATGAGATTGATGAAGAGACCCATGAGGGAGAAAATGTAGACGGTGGCGAACACCACCGGATAATCGCGCCCGATGATCGAATCGAAGCTGAGCAGGCCTAAGCCCTCCAAGCTGAAAATCGTCTCGATCAAGAGCGAGCCTGCGAAGAAGGCGCCGATGAAGGCGCCCGGGAAGCCTGCGATCACAATCAGCATGGCGTTGCGGAACACATGGCCATAGAGCACGCGGTGCTCAGTTAGCCCCTTGGCTCGCGCAGTCATCACATATTGTTTCCGGATTTCCTCGAGGAACGAATTCTTGGTGAGGAAGGCCGTCGTCGCGAAGGCCGACAGCGACATGGCGATCATCGGCAGCACGAGATGCCAGAGATAGTCCAGCACCTTGCCGTACCAGGGCAGCTCAGTCCAATTGTCGGAGGTGAGCCCGCGCAACGGGAACCATTGGAAGAACGAGCCGCCGGCGAACACCACGATGAGAAACACGGCGACGAGAAAGCCCGGCACTGCGTAGCCAATGACAATCACCGTGCTGGTCCAGACGTCGAACTCCGAGCCGTCCCGGACCGCCTTCCTGATGCCGAGCGGAATCGAGATCAGATAGGTGATCAGCGTCATCCACAGCCCGAGCGAAATCGACACCGGCATGCGTTCTTTGATGAGGGCGAGCACGCTCTTGTCTTGGAAGTAGCTGTCGCCGAAATCGAAGCGGAGATAGTTCCAGAGCAGCATGCCGAAGCGCTCCGGCGCCGGCTTATCGAAGCCGAACTGCTTTTCCAGGCTCTTGATGAATTCGGGATCGAGGCCTTGCGCGCCGCGATATTTGGATGGCGCGGAAACATCGCCTGGAGCCATCGTGGCGCGGCCTCCGCCGACCTCGCTGCCGCCGCCGCTAAATCGCGCCGTCGCCGCCACATCGGTGCCGGTCAGCTGCGCGATCATGCGCTCCACCGGGCCACCCGGCGCGAATTGCACGATGATGAAGGTAATCAGCATGATGCCGATCATGGTTGGGATGATCAGCAGCAAGCGGCGGAGGATATAGGCGCTCATTTCGCTTCCAGTTTCGCAGCTTTATCCTTGTCGTACCACCATGTGTCGAGCACGCCCCGATCATAGCGGGGCTTGGTTTCCGGCCGCGAAAATTTGTTCCAATAAGCGATATTGTTCGAGGGTTTATACCAATGCGGCACCCAATATTGACCTGCCCGGAGCACGCGGTCGAGGGCGCGTGATGCCGTGGTCAATTCATCCCGGCTCTTGGCGCCGATCACCCGCTCGATCAATACGTCGACGGTAGGATCGGAAATGCCGGCCAGGTTCAGCGAACCGTCGATCTTCGCCGCGTCAGATCCGAAATAGCTCCGAAGCTCGACGCCCGGCGTATCGCGCATGGTGTAGCGCTCTGTGGTGATATCGAAATCGAAATTCTTCATCCGCTGCTGATATTGCGCAGGGTCTACCATGCGCATTTTCGCATCGATTCCGAGCAATTGCAGGTTCTTCACATAGGGCGCATTGACGCGCTCGAAGGCTGGTTCGAAGTTCAAAATTTCGACCTTGAGCAGCTCACCCTTGTCGTCGACGCGTGCGCCGTCTTTGATTTTCCAGCCTGCGTCGTCGAGCAGCTTCGATGCTTCCAGGAGCAATTTGCGGTCCTGACCTGACCCGTCCGAGACGGGCGGCAGTTCGGCGCGACCGAGAGCCTCCGGCAAAACCGGTACGCCGAGCTCGTTGAGGAGCTTGCGCTCGGCCTCGGAAGGCTCGCCAGTCGCCTTCAGCGTCGAGTTCTCGAAATAGCTCTGCGTGCGCGAATAGAGATTGTGGAACAGATAACGGTTGGCCCACTCGAAATCGAAGGCCAACCCGAGCGCTTTGCGCACGCGCGGGTCCTTGAACTGATCGCGCCTGGTATTGATGAAGAAGCCTTGGGTGCCGGAAGGAGTTTCGTCGGGCACCACTTCCTTCTTTACTCTGCCTTCCTTTATGGCCGGGAAGTCATAATCCGTCGCCCAGACTTTGGAGGTGAACTCTTCGCGAAAATCGTAAGCTCCGGCTTTGAAGGCTTCCAGTGCTGCGGTACGGTCGCGGAAATATTCATAGCGGATCGTATCGAAATTCCAGCGCCCGCGATTGACCGGCAGATCCTTCGCCCAATAATCGGGATTGCGCTTGTACTCGATGGTGCGGCCTTGCGAGATTTTGCCGACAGTGTAGGGGCCAGAGCCAAGCGGCGGCTCCATGGTCGTCGCTGCGAAATCCCGCGTCGAATAATAGGCCTTGGAAAAAATCGGGAGCCCCGCCACGGTGAGCGGCAGATCGCGCACCAGCGATCCCTTGAAGGTGTAGCGCACCGTAGCGGGATCGAGCGCTTCGGCCTGCTCCACATCTGCCAAGGTCTGCGGGTAGATCGGGTGACCTTTGGTCTTCAGCGTCTCGAACGAAAACGCGACGTCCTCCGCTGTGATCGGAGTGCCGTCATTGAACTTGGCCTCGGGACGGAGCTTGAACGTCACAGACATACGGTCGTCCGCCACTTGTGCGCTCTCTGCGACCAGCCCATAGACCGCGTCAGGCTCGTCTGCCGCGCGCGTCATCAAGGAATCGAACAACAACTCGAGCCCTTGCGCGGCATCGCCCTTGAGAATGAAACTATTGAGGCTGTTGAAGGTGGCGACGCCGCCCCAACCGACCAGCGAAAACGTACCGCCCTTCGGCGGGTCTGGATTGACGTAGTTGAAGTTCTTGAAATCGGGGGGGTAGGCGAGGTCGCCGAAGGCCGACAGTCCGTGTTTTGGCTCCGAGGCGAACGCGGGAGCGGAAGCCAAAATGAACGCGGCGAGATAAGTTGTAAACCAGATCTTGCGTAAGGACAGCTCCGGCATCTTATCCGTTCACCGCTTCGGCAGCTGGTCTGCCTTCGCCTGATCGTACCACCAGACTTGCAAGAATCCCGGCGTAAGCCCCGGCAATGTCGCGGGCTGGCCGTAGCGGTTCCAATAGGCGATGCGGACTTTCGGCGCATACCATTGCGGCACCACGTAATCGTTCCACAACAGCACGCGGTCGAGGGCGCGGGTCGCCGCCACTAGCTCCTCGCGGTCCTTGGCGAAAATGACATGATCGACCAGTTTGTCGACCGCCGGGTCCTTGATGCCGACCATGTTGCGGCTGCCTTCGCGGCCCGCAGCTTCCGAGCCCCAGAAATCCCGCTGCTCGTTGCCCGGAGAGTCGGACTGGGCAAAATTGCCGACGACGACGTCATAGTCGAAGCCATTCAACCTGCGTGAATATTGCGCGGAATCGACCATGCGGATCGTGCCCTTGATGCCGAGCTGCTCCAGATTGTGCAGATAAGGCTGCACGATACGCTCGAACAGCGGCGAGACCAGCAGGAACTCGACCGTGAGCGGCTTGCCGGTCTTGGTGTTGGTCAGCACGCCATTTTTGATCTGGTAGCCTGCCTCTTTCAGCAGAATGGCGGCTTTGCGTAAGTTGTTGCGCGCATCGTCCGGATTGTTGTTCACCGGATTGCTGTGCAACGTCGTGAACACTTCCGCCGGCACACCCTCCTTTACTTCATTCAGGATCTCGAGCTCGCGGCCTTGCGGCAGCGCCTGCGGAGCGGCGAGCTCCGAATTTTGGAAATAGCTTCCAACCCGCGCATACTGCCCGAAGAACAAATTCTTGTTGGCCCACTCGAAATCGAAGGCGAGGTTGAAGGCTTGGCGTACGCGCCGGTCCTCGAATTGCGGGCGACGCAAATTGAGCACGAAACATTGCATGCTCTGCGCGCCCTTGAGATCCACCTCTTGCTTCTTGACGTAGCCGTCCTTCACCGCGGCGAAATCGTACGCCGTAGCCCAGTTCTTGGCGCTCGTCTCCATGTGATAATCGAGACTGCCGGCCTTGAAGCTCTCGAACGCGACAGTCTCGTCACGATAATATTCGAAGCGGATCTCGTCGAAATTGTACTGCCCCTTCATCACGGGCAGATCCTTGCCCCAATAGTCCGGCACGCGCTCGTAAGTGATCGAGCGTCCCGCCGACATGCCCTTGATGCGGTAGGGACCGGAGCCGAGTGGCATCTCCATCGTGGTCTTCATCGGGTCGCGCTGCTCGCCCTTGCCGTCTTTGCCGGTCCACCAATGCTTGGGAAGAATGGTGAGCTGCCCCATGATCATCGGCAGCTCACGATTATTCTTCACGTCAAAGGTGAAGGTTACCTCGCGCTCGCCGGTCGCTTCCGCCTTCACGACATTCTTGTAGTAAAGCCCCATCCGGGGATTGGCTTCTTTGTTGACGCCGAGGCTGTAGATCACGTCATCGACCGTGATCGGCGTTCCGTCATGCCAGCGTGCATTGTCGCGAAGCTTGAAGGTTACCGAGGAATAGTCGTCCGGATAAGACGCCCATTCCGCGATCAACCCGTAGGATGTCGAGGGCTCGTCGAGACTGTCGAGCATCAGCGTCTCGTAGACGAGGGCAAGACCCGCCGCCGCATCGCCACGATAGAGCACCGGATTCAAACTGTCGAACGACCCGATATCGGCCATGCGGACCAGTCCGCCCTTTGGCGCGTCGGGATTCACGTAACCAAAATGGGGGAAGTCTGCCTTGTATTGCGGCGTGCCGATCAACGACAGAGCGTGCCGGTGTTCCGGTTCGGCCCCGGCAAGGGTGGGAAGGGCACAGGCAAAAACCGCAAGAAGCAACCAGCGACAAGGACGCATCATCGGCAATTGATCTCCCGCCGGTGTGAAATTGATCTTGTCGCGGAAGAGCTTAAGCCGCCGGCCGCGAATTTGGCCCCCGGGTCTTAGCATAGGCCCTGGGAGCGCTAAATGAATTCTCCTTCATGGTCATCATTAAGCAAAGGCCGGATGGAGCGGGTTACGGTCCATCCGGTCCTTAGCATTTCTGCTGATCCACTTATTGGGGCGGCGCTGCCGGCGCTGAATTCCCAGCCGGTGCCGACTGACCTTCGCCGCCTGTTGGTGCGGTGTCCGCAGCGGGAGCCTCGGCTTTCGGAGTCTCAGCAGGGGCTTCGGCCTTCGGTGCCTCTGCGGGCACAGGTGCCGCGCCCCCGGCGCCGGCCTCAGGTAGGGGCGCTGGCGTATCGGCGTGCTCACGGAGGAAGGCAATCACATCCGAGCGCTTCTTGGCCTCGGGAAAGCCCGGGAAGGCCATGGCGGTGCCGGGTGCGAAGGCTTGCGGGTTGGTCAGCCAATGATCGAGCGTCGCGTAATCCCAGGTGCCCTCTTTGCCCTTGAGGCCGGTGTAGTTGAAGCCTTCGACGGAGGCGATCTTGCGGCCGACGACCCCATAGAGATTGGGCCCGACGACCGTCGCTCCTCCCTTATCGAATGTGTGGCAGACCTTGCACAGGCCGGCATCGGCCTCGCCTGCTTTCGGGTCTGCGGTCGCCATCAGCGGTACGACCTCCGATGCTCCACCGCCTGCTGAGGCGGCTGGAGCAGCCGCCTCGCCGGCGGGCTTGGCGGCTTCGGGCTTGCCCGCGACTTCCATCCCGGGCTTCTCGGCTTCGGGCTCTTCATTGGCGATATTGATGATGGTCTTGGTGCCGAAAAAGAGCAGCAACGCGCCCAGCACGGCCATGGCGATTTGGTTCAGGCGATAGTGCTTCATGGTCTAGTTTCCCCCCGGAGTCAGAGGCTGTTATTAAGAGCCCTTATATCGGACCGGAGACTAGCGGGGGCAAACGCCTGTTGCAACTGACCGAATTGGGGGTCAGCCAAGGTGTCGCGGGCGCCGCTTCGGCGTGCTAACCAAGCCTCCCATGCTAGAAACTCTAATTGTCATTCCGGCCCGTTTGAAGGCCACCAGGCTCCCCGATAAGCCGCTTGCCCTGATCGAGGGCGAGCCGATGATCGTCCATGTCTGGCGGCGCGCCATGGAGGCCAATTGCGGGCCGGTCCTGGTCGCGACCGATGCGCCTTCCGTAGAGGCCGCGGTCCGCAAAGCCGGCGGCGAGGCCATGCTGACCAGCGAACTGCATCAAAGCGGCTCCGATCGCATCTATGAGGCGCTGACCCGCGTCGATTCCGGCAGGAAGGTCGCTGCGATCGTCAATTTGCAGGGCGATCTGCCGACGCTCGATCCAAGCCTGGTCCGCAGCTGCCTGGCCACAATCCAAGGCGGCAAGGCCGATATCGGCACGCTTGCCGCCGAGATCAGGCGCGAGGAGGAGCGGACTGATCCGAATGTGGTGAAGGTCGTCGGCTCTCCCCTCGATAGTGGCCGCACAATGCGCGCGCTCTATTTCACCCGCGCCACTGCGCCCCACGGCGAGGGGCCGCATTACCACCATATCGGCATCTACGCCTATACGCGCGATGCGCTGGAGCGCTTCGTCAAGCTGCCACCATCGGCGCTCGAGAAGCGCGAGAGACTGGAGCAGCTCCGGGCGTTAGAGGCGGGTTTACGCATTGATGTCGCCCTCGTTGACACCGTCCCCCTCGGTGTCGATACTCCGGCCGAACTTGCGCGGGCGCGTGAACTCCTGAAGTCCCGACGCTAATCCTTCGCCCGCGACACCAATGGCCAAAACTCTACCCAACAAAATCGCCTTCCAAGGCGAGCCAGGCGCCAACTCGCATCTCGCCTGTAGCGACGCCTACCCGAACATGGCGGCGTTGCCATGCGCGACCTTCGAGGACGCGCTTGCCGCGGTGAAGAGAGGTGCGGCGAAGCTCGCCATGATCCCAATCGAGAATTCGGTCGCCGGCCGCGTTGCCGACATCCATCATCTTCTGCCGGATTCGAAGCTCTATATCATCGGCGAGCATTTCGAGCGCATCCGGCAGCAGCTCCTGGCGCTTCCCGGCGCCAAACTCAGTCAGTTGAAGACGGTGCACAGCCATCCCATGGCACTCGGCCAGTGCCGCAAAGTCATCAAGGCGCTGAAGCTGAAGACCGTCGCCGAAGCTGATACCGCCGGCGCTGCGCGGCATCTGAGCGAGCTGAAGGATCGTACCCGCGCGGCGATCGCATCTTCGTTGGCCGCCGAGATTTATGGTCTCCGCATCATCAAGTCGAATATCGAGGACGCGCAGCACAACACCACGCGCTTCGTCGTGCTTGCCGTGAAGCCGGATCACGCCAAACCCGGTAATGGTCCGGTCATCACCACTTTTGTCTTCCGCGTGCGGAACGTGCCCGCGGCGCTTTACAAGGCGCTCGGCGGCTTTGCCACCAATGGCGTCAACATGACGAAGCTTGAATCCTATCAGCTCGAAGGCTCGTTCAACGCCACGATGTTCTACGCCGACATCGAAGGCCACCCGAAAGAGCGCCCCGTCGAGCTTGCCATGGAGGAGCTCGCCTTCTTCACCAGCGAGGTGCGGATTCTCGGGACCTATCCGGCGAGTCCGTTCCGCGCCAAACTGAAGGCCTGAACGCGCATCAGTTTGCCACGACCTAATTGCGGAAATCGATCGGACGGTCGATGTCGCGAAAGGGCTCGAGCGTCGCCCCAGTGCCGCGCACAATGACCGTGCCATAGTCGAGCATGCGCCCAAGAACCGACTGATCGACGTCGACGCTCTCGACCTTGTCCATATGGATCTCGACCGAGCGGCGCTGAATGAAGCCTTGGGCATAGATCAGTCCAGCGGATGAACCAGGCGCGCAAAGCGAGGACAGCGGCGACGGCGAAGCAGATCGCAGCAATAATCCACCCGACCGGTCCGAAAGCTGCTGCGATAATGCCTGCAACCGCGAGGCCAATCGGCACCAAATACAGCACCCAGCTCACGCTTCCCTGATTGCGGACCGTTTCTCCCGGCTGCAGGACTTGTTGGATGGAGCTCAAAGGGCGCTCCCTATAAATCGTGGAAATCGTTGGCTTCGGCCGAGGAGCTTGCCACACAAGCACCCATCCCCGATATAGTGTTCAGGGAGGTTGGCGGCAGGCGGATCGCTCGCCAACCGGGTCAGGTCCGGAAGGAAGCAGCCCTAACGAGTTGATGCGGGTTGCTCGTCCAGCCTCCCACCCCCTTCGCGTGAAAGTTCCTCGTCCATGGCCAACGCCAAAGACCAAGCCGACGCCTCGAAACCTGCCGCCACCAGTGTGGCGCATGCGGCGCTTGCCCGGAAATATCGGCCCGCGACCTTCGCCGAGCTGATCGGCCAAGAGGCCATGGTGCAGACGCTCAGGAACGCGTTCGCGACCGGGCGCATCGCCCAAGCCTATATGCTGACCGGCGTGCGCGGCGTCGGCAAGACCACGACGGCGC
>JANWJA010000061.1 GCA_025449615.1 Methyloceanibacter sp. | reverse complement strand
TCCTTCTCACCGGCTTCGGTCCCTTTCCCGGAATCGCCGACAATCCCTCGGCTCGGCTGGTCGAAACGCTTGCTGGCGCCGGGAACTTTGCGCCTCGGGACTGTGAACTGCACACTGAGATACTACCAACCGAATGGGGTGCCGTCGGGACGTTCATTCCGCAACTGCTGAATTCGCTGCTACCCCATGTAACGATTCATTTTGGCGTGAGCCGGCAGGCGCGTTCGCTGCGTATCGAGCGGTGCGCCCATAACAATATCCTGCCTCGCGTGGACGTCGCCGGCGTACTGCCGGCGCGACGTAGGATTCATCTCGCTGGCCCCACCCGCCTCGATAGCACTATAGCTGTTCCTCGCCTCGCCGCGACGCTTCGGGAGAATGGGGTGCCGGCGAACAGTTCGGCCCATGCCGGCTCCTATCTTTGCAACTTCCTCTACTACCACTCGCTCTCCTGGGCGATGTTGCGGGACGAAGCTGCCCCCGTGCTGTTCGTGCACATTCCGGTGGCGCGCGCCGACGGCGATCCGATCGACGACGCCGATCTCTTGCGCGGCGCACAGACGATTCTGAACTTCATGCTCAGCGCGGCGCGCCAAGATCAAATCTCAGCCGAGAGCGTCCGCACCGCATCGAGGGGACGATGGTGATGATCGGACGCCGGCAATTGATGCTCGGCACGCTCGGCCTCGGTGCGGCGCTCGCTGCCGGTCTCCGTGAAGCGAAAGCTCGCGACGAGGACCAACCAGGTCCGTTCAGCACCTATGGCGTTGTTCCCGGTAACGGACCCGACCAGACCGTAACGCTGCAAGACGCGGCGGACCGGGCTGCGTCGTCCGGCACGCCCTTCTTCCTGCCGCCCGGCAATTACACGACCAATGCACTGAAACTAAAATCCGGCACGCAGATAATGGGCGTGCCCGGCAAGTCGGTGCTGCGATATACCGGCGGGGGCAGCATCATCAACATCGAGGATGCGACCGATGTCAGGCTCTCCGGCCTTACGCTCGCCGGCGAGGCCAAGCCTCTGGACGGCGGTGCATTGCTTATCGCGAAAAATGTCAAAGGCCTCGATCTCTCCGATTGCCAGATCATCGGCAGCACCGCCGACGGCGTCGTGCTGCGCAAAGTCTCCGGCAAAATCAGCAACTGCGAGATCGGCGATATCCGCAACGGCGCGCTGTTCAGCGAGGACGCAGCAGGCCTCGAGATTGCCAACAACCACATCCGCGATTGCGGCGATAACGGTATTCTGGTCTGGCGCTCCGAGACCGGCGAAGATAGCACCCTCGTCACCTCGAACCGCATCGAGCGCATCGCCGCCAAGAGCGGCGGAAGTGGCGAAAACGGCAATGGTATCAATGTGTTCCGGGCCGGGTCGGTGCTGGTCAGCAATAACCGTATCGCCGACTGCGCCTTCTCCGCGATCCGCTCGAACTCAGGCTCGAACTGCCAGATGATCGGCAATTCCTGCGCCCGTCTCGGCGAGGTCGCGCTCTATGCCGAGTTCGCCTTCGAGGGCGCGCTGATTGCCAACAATCTGGTCGACAAGGCGGCGATGGGAATCTCGGTGACCAATTTCAAACAAGGCGGCAGGATCGCCATCATCCAGGGCAATCTCATCCGCAATCTCTTCTTCCGCAAGGCTGTCGACGCGCGCGGTGTTGGCATCGCCGTCGAAGCGGATAGCGTCGTCAGCAGCAATGTCATCGAGGGCGCGCCGGCTTACGGCATCATGATCGGATGGGGCAGCTATCTCCGCGACGTCAGCGTCACCGACAATCTGATCCGCAACTCCCATATCGGCATCGGCGTCTCAGCGGATTCCTCCGCCGGCCCAGTGCTGATCACCGACAATTTGATTACCGGCGCCAAGGATGGAGCGATCCGCGCGCTGAACGGCGCCGTGCCGGTCGGGCCTGATCTCGCCAAAGAGAGCGCGGAGGCCTATCGCAACCTCGCCGTCTACGCCAACGTCGCGTGCTGAGCATCATCCCGAAAAGTTGCAGACTTTACGGACGACGATGCGTCAAAAACAAAAGAGTTACTGACCGCGATAGACCAGATCGAGATCAGCAATACCACCGGCGAGATTGATGCCGACCGCGGCAGAGACGCTGAGCGGATTGAGCACAACCTTATTGCCGCCGACGAGCGCATTGGCGCCTGCCCCGACGCCCGCGACGACTTCCGCCGTCGCACCAACATAGTTGCCAGCGAGCGCGCCCGGCCCCCTCGTCAATCCTGGCGACAGCACCGCCCAAGCCAGGACGCCACCCCTCTTCCAACCAAGATCGAGACCGATCTTGTTGATGCGGCCCGTGTAGAGCTCAGGATACCCGTCAGTTGGCGTGAATTTGCAGTCCACCGAACGGCTCGATCCCACGATAAAGCCGAAGCCGCCTTCGACATGGCACACCAGCTGACCGCCAGGCGGCGCTTGCGGGCCCTGTGCCACCGCGTCGTCGACCGCCGCTACCGATACGATCATGGCCGCGGCAATCGCCGCGATCACGTTGTTAAGCAGGCTTGCAGTCATGGCTTGCCTCCCTCTCTTGCCTGGAGCTGTAACCGCTCCACTTAAGGCATTGTGACCGAACGGGTCTAACCAATCAACGTGGCGCGGAAGCGGCAAACCCACGAATAGCGCCTGAGAACTCGGCGCATGCCGCAATGCTACCCACACGCTGCCCATGCCAGTTGCTGATTTCGCCTGCAAATCTTTCACCGAGAATTTTGTCTGCGCCCGGAATTAAGGCCGCGAGAATTTCGGTCAGCACCGCGTCGGCCCCACGTTTGGCGCCGTCGTCGATCTTGACCGCGATCCCCAATCCGAGATCAGGCAGGACGGCACAATGCACGCCCTCCGCGCCCCCTTTGACGAACACCTTGGGCCCGAAGGCGCGCATGACGATCGTGTCGAGCCGCCCCTCTCCGGCGACAAGCTCGGGATTCGCAAAGCTACCGTCCATCAACCGCCGCACCGCGACCGCGCGCGAGATGGGTAGATCCTGACCGGTACCGAGCCTCGCCATGCCGCGTGCCAGCGCCCGAAGCGGCACTGCAAATGTCGGCACCGAGCAGCCATCGATGCCGATCGACTCAGCTCCGATTTCGACGCCGCACGTCTCTGAAATGACTCGCCTGATAGCTTTTTGCACCGGATGATCCAGGCGTTCATAGCCTTCGAGGTCAAGACCGAGATACTTCGCCGTCGCCAGCATGCCGGCATGCTTTCCCGAGCAATTATTGTGGACCGGAGACGGACTCCGCCCGGCGCGCTCGAGCTCCCGCGCCGCGCGGTCGCTCATAGGCAGATGCGCGCCGCAAGCCAGGCATCTTTCCTCAACGCCCGACTTGGCCAGCAGGCTTCGCACGGCGGCGAGATGTTTCGCCTCCCCGCTATGCGAGCCGCAGGCAATGGCGAGTTCGCCATCGTCGAGACCATACGCATCCGCCGCACCACTCTCGATCAGCGGAATGGCTTGCATCAATTTCACCGCCGAGCGCGGAAACACTGGAACCTCGATATTGCCGAGGGCGAACGGAACATTGCCGTCTGTATCCGCGATCGCGATGGCGCCGCGATGGATGCTTTCGACCAGCGTCCCCCGTTTCACCTCGACGAGGATCGGATTTGCCGTAGTCGCGCTCAATGGTCCTGCTCTGCGATCTCGATCGGAACGCCGGTCGCATGCTTCGAGGCGCGAATGACGAGCGATGTCTTCACGCTGGCAACGTTCGGCGCCGCCGTCAGCTCGTGGATGATAAAATCTTGAAACGCGCTGAGATCCGTCGCCACGCATTTCAGCACGAAATCAATCTCGCCGGAGAGCATGTAGCAATCGCGCACGATCGGGGAGCTTCGCGCCCGCTCCTCGAAGGCAATGAGATCGGCCTCGGCCTGGCTATGCAGACCAACCATGGCGAAGGCGGTGACATCGAAGCCGAGCGCCTTCGCGTCAAGTAGCGCCGTGAAGCCCTTGATGATGCCGGCCTCTTCCAGCGCGCGGACCCGCCGCAAGCAAGGGGGCGCCGAGATGCCCACTCTTTGCGCCAGCTCCACATTGGTGATCCGCCCATCCGCCTGTAGCTCGCGCAGGATTCGCCAATCCGTGACATCCAATCGGGCAGAACGCATGGTGCTTGGCTCCTGGACGGTCGAGGCAGGCTCGGGCTAGAAGCAGCCGGACTGGCCGCTTGCCGCGCCTATGACGCAATCTTAGGTCCTCAAGCCAAAAGAATCGAAAAGAAATTGACTGCTTTCCATTCCGAAAATTCTGGGGAGACATGGATCGTCACCGATGGGTCGGTCGGCATGGAAGCCCAAGGCATCGCCGTGGCCAAGGCGGTCGGCCTGCCCTACCGCCTGAAACGCGTCCAGGTCGAAGGCGCGATGCGCTATCTGCCGGCCCCGTTACAGACATTAATACCACCGCCCCTGCTGCTCAAAAGCGTTGCGTCGAATGAACCCTTACAGGCGCCATGGCCGCGTCTCGTCATCTCCATCGGACGCCGCAGCGTGCCCGTTGCCATCGCTCTGAAGCGGCGCGCCAAGGCGTTCGGACTCCATATCCAGAACCCGAAAGTCCCGGCTTCTTTGTTCGATCTCATCGCGGCACCCGTCCATGACGGTTACATCGGACCTAACGTGGTGAACACGTTCGGCGCCGTGCATAGCGTCACCGAGTCGCGCCTCGTCGAGGCCGCGGAGAAATTCCACGACATGATTGCGCCTTTGCGCCATCCTCGTGTCGCTGTGCTGCTCGGCGGCGAGAGCCAGGCCTTCAGCTTCCCTCCCGAGGCAGCTTCTTCGCTCGGCGCCTCATTGGCTGCGCTCGCGCGCGAGCATGGCGCCTCGCTGCTCGTCACGCCTTCGCGGCGCACTTCCACTGAGTCGCTCAAGGCCTTGGCGCGCGCAATCAAGGACGTGCCGCATGTCGTCTGGGATGGTAGCGGCGAGAATCCTTACTTCGCCTTTCTTGCCTTCGCCGACGCCATCGTCGTCACCGAGGACTCGGTCAACATGGTGACCGAGGCTGCCGGCACCGGCAAACCCGTCTATGTGCAATCGCTGCCCGGCAAGTCGCGGCGCCTCTCCCGCTTCCACCAATTGATGCACGAGCGGGGCGCCACCCGGCCCTTCGAGGGCAAACTCGAATTCTGGACCTACCCGCCCATCAACGACACGGAAGTGGTGGCAAGCGCCATCCGCCGGGCCCTTGGGTTGAATTAGGGTGGGTTGCGGAAAGGGCGTCGAACGCTTACCTGTTGACCCCACCCAAGGCTAAAGCCATGACAACGCGCCATTCCAAACTGATCATTGTCGGTTCCGGCCCTGCCGGCTATACCGCCGGAATCTATGCCGCCCGGGCCATGCTGAAGCCGCTGCTGATCGAGGGCATCCATGCCGGTGGCCAGATGACCACCACCACGGATGTGGAAAACTATCCCGGTTTTGCCGAGACCATTCAGGGCCCTTGGCTGATGGAGCAGATGCGCGAGCAGGCCGCCCATGTCGGCACCGAGCTCGTCTCCGATCATATCGATCACGTTGACCTGAAGCGTCGCCCCTTCCGTCTCAAGGGCGACAGCGGCACGGAATATACCGCCGATGCACTCATCATCGCGACCGGCGCCCAGGCCCGCTGGCTCGGCCTCGCCTCCGAACATCGCTTCAAAGGCTATGGCGTCTCGGCCTGTGCCACTTGCGACGGCTTTTTCTACCGCGCCAAGAACGTGATCGTGATCGGCGGTGGCAATACTGCGGTCGAGGAAGCGCTTTATCTCGCCAACATCGCCACCCATGTCACCCTGGTGCATCGCCGCGATGCGCTGCGTGCCGAGAAAATTTTGCAGGAGCGCCTGTTCAGCAATCCGAATATTTCGGTGCTGTGGAACACTGCGCTCGACGAGGTGCTCGGCAACGAAAATCCGCTCGGGGTCACCGGCGCCAAACTGAAGAACACCGAGACTGGCGCCATTACCACCATGGCGATCGACGGCATCTTCGTCGCCATCGGTCACACGCCGCAGACCGAGCTGTTCAAAGGTCAGCTCGAGTTGAAACCCTCCGGCTATATCCTCACCGCTCCCGGTTCAACGCTGACCAACGTACCTGGTGTGTTCGCCGCGGGCGACGTGGCCGACGAGATTTATCGCCAGGCCGTCACCGCCGCAGGGCTGGGCTGCATGGCCGCCCTCGACGCGGAGCGCTATCTCGCCAAAATGGAGTCGTTGCAGAAGGCTGCGGAGTAGCGCTCAGCTATTCGTTTGCCGGCCATTTCATGATCGGCACTACGCTAATCGCGTTTGCGGGCGACCCGTCAATCAATTTCGAACTCACCGCAAGATAGATCAGCGTGTTGCGCTTGAGGTCGGGCATCCGGTAGATACGAGTCGCCTTGAAGAAGATGCTGGTCTTCTCGCTGAACGCCTCCTCGCGCTCGGGCAGTTTGGAGAGATCGACGCTGATCGGGCCCATCTGCCGGCAGGATACCGAAAAGTTCGACGGATCCTCATTGAGACCGAGCGGCTGTCCCCATCCGCCCTTCCGTGCTTGCGAGATATAACAGGTGACGCCCGGCACTTTCGGGTCGTCAAAATCGCTGATGCAGACCTTGTCGTTCGGCGACAAAAGATTGAACGTGGTGCTGACGCAGTCCAAATCGTCGGCCCGGGCCGCGCCGGCCATGCCCATAGCGGCCACAACCGCCAATCCGAACCCCATTCGCCAGCGCCACCTGGTGTTGTCGCTTGGTTTGAACCGCATCTTCTGCTCCATTGTTCGTTGCCTGGCGCAGCCCCTATGCACTCCGTGAGCCAGTTTCCACACCTACCGAGATCACCAGTCGCCAAGCTTTGTTCAATCGCGTAGTTTCCCCAACCATGCTGCCGACAGAAATCACCAAATGCTTTCGCGTCCACAAGGGCAAGAAGTTCGCGCTCGCCGATTGCGACCCCAAGGACACGTGCGGTCTGGACATCGAGAAGGCGGAGGCCAAGGAACTGCTCGCTTCGGGTGTTAAGCGCCTCGCTAAATTGCAGGAGAAGCTCTACGCCGAGCATCGCTGGTCAATCCTCATCATCGTGCAAGGTCTGGACACAGCAGGCAAAGACGGCGTCATCAAGCACGTGATGTCCGGCGTCAACCCGCAAGGCTGCGAGGTGCATTCCTTCAAGGTACCGAGCCAGATCGAGCTCGACCACGATTTCCTTTGGCGCTCCACAATCGCCCTTCCCCGCCGCGGCCATATCGGCATCTTCAACCGCTCCTATTACGAGGAGGTGCTGGTGGTGCGCGTGCACAAGGAGTTACTCGACAAACAAAACTTGCCGCCGCAACTCGTCACCAAGAATATCTGGAACGAGCGCTACGAAGACATCAACGCCTTCGAACGGCATTTGCTGCGGAACGGAACCGTCCCCATCAAATTCTTCCTCAACATCTCGAAGAAAGAACAAAAGAAGCGGCTGCTTGCGCGCCTCGACGACCCCGACAAGCAATGGAAGTTCAATCCGGGCGATGTCGAGGAACGCAGACTCTGGGACCAGTTGACCTCAGCCTATGACGAGATGATCGTCGGCACAGCCACCGACGAGGCGCCCTGGCACGTGGTTCCCGCCAACAATAAATGGTTCACCCGGCTGGTGGTTGCCGCCGCGATCGTCGAGCGCATCGAGGCGATCGATCCGGAATATCCAACACTCGACGACAAGGCCAAGGCCGAGCTCGAAGCCGCCCGAGTGACCCTTTCCCAGGAATAGCGGCGTGCCGATCCAAAATTGCCCGAATTGCGACGCATGTTGGGCTCAGGATTTCGAATCGAGGGAACCACCATGATCAGGACCAGCCGCGCATTCTTCCTTGCCGTGCTAATTGCGACCGCATTCCTCGTTGCGAGCCTACAGCGCGCCGAGGCTACGGCCGCCCAAATCAACGCCGACGCCAACAACGCACTTCACAGCTTTGTCGGTCAAATCGGTGGCGCCAAAGAGCTCGCCAATAAGGCCGCCGGGGTTCTGGTGTTTCCCAGCATTGTGAAGGCGGGGTTCGGTCTTGGCGGGGAATATGGCGAGGGCGTCATGATCATCCATGGCCAACCTGCCGACTACTACAACATTGTATCGGCCTCGTTCGGCTTCCAGCTTGGCGTGCAAGAGCGGTCCGTTATCATCATGTTCATGACGCCGGAATCTCTCCGGAGCTTTGACCACACAGCCGGCTGGAAGGTCGGCGTCGACGGATCGGTGGCAATCATCACGGTCGGTGCTGGCGGCTCGATCGACAGCAACAACATCAGTAATCCGGTGATCGGCTTCGTGCTCGATCCCAAGGGGCTGATGTATAACTTGACGCTCGAAGGCTCGAAGATCAGCCGCATCAATCCATAAAACCCACTTCTGGCTGCGGCACGACAATCATTGCCAAGTCAAGAAGGCCCGCTATAGGCTGCCTGCCGACGCGAGGGATCGGCCCGAACGGCGTGAAAAAGCGTGGGAGTTGCCGCATGACGGGGTGGCGGATTGCCGGGGCTGCGTCCATTGCCGCTCTGTTGATGTTCATTTGTAGCCAGGCGCACGCCGCCAAATGCGGCAGCAACAGCGCGGGCTTCGAGAATTGGAAGCAGGCCTTCGCCCAGGAGGCTCAAGCCAAAGGCGCCGGCGCCCAAGCCATCGCCGCTCTCATGAGCACCACCTATTCGACCGGCACGATCAGAGCCGACCGCGGGCAACATTCGTTCAAGCTCTCGCTCGATCAATTCATGGCCAAGCGCGGCGCCTCCGCCATCGCCGCCCAAGGACGGAAGATGAAAGGCGCTAATGCGGCCCTGTTCAACGCTCTCGAGAAGAAATACGGCGTACCGGCTGGGCCGCTAATCACCATCTGGGGCATGGAGACGGCGTTCGGCAAATTCATGGGCAACCAGCCGACCGTCTCCGCCGTCGCCACCCTCGCTTACGATTGCCGCCGACCGGAATTTTTCACCGACCAGCTTCTTGCCGCGCTCACCCTCGTCGATCACGGCGTGATGAGCTCGGGCACCAAGGGCGCCATGCATGGCGAAGTCGGCCAGACGCAGTTCCTGCCGAAGAACATTCTGCTTTACGGCGTCGATGGCGACGGCAACGGCGCGGTGAATCTCAACGTCAAGGCCGACGCGCTCGCCTCCACCGCGAACTTCCTTAAAGGTCATGGCTGGGTTCGCGGCGCCGGCTATCAACCCGGAGAGCCTAACTTCGCCGCAATCGAAGGCTGGAACGCCGCGCAGGTCTATCAACAGACCATCGCCATTGTCGGTCGACAAATCGACGGCAAGTAGCTACCGCGTCATGTCCGGCGCGTGCCACTCGACGCGAAAGACATTAGCTTGGACAAGAGCGACGTCCGAACAAGTTCCATCTCCGGATGCTTCTCCATATAACCTTTGTCATCGCCGCTCGATTTGTAAGGCATGGCAAAGCCGCTTGCTGTGGCAACCGCGCAACTGATTTCTGTCTGTTGGCTGTTCATGGTCGGCACCTCCGCGTTTCCCGTCCCAACGCCGACTCGGCCAAATTGGTTCCCGTCTATAAATTCTTGGCGGTTGGAGCGATTCTGCGCTAGCTGCTTAGTGTGACCGCTGCAAAGGACCAAAAACCCCTCACCGAAGCCCAGTCATCCCGCGCGCTCGCGCAAATGCTCGGCAAGTTCGCGGCATTGGTAATCCTCTTGATCCTGGCCCTGCTCATCGAGCGCTATTGCAGCATCAAGCCCGAGCCATTCGGCCCGGACGCCAAGATTGTGTCGATCGATGGGGACACGCTCCGCGTGGGCGATGGCAGCGAGTACCGCCTGTTCGGCATCGACACGCCGGAATTGCATCAGACCTGTAAAGAGTCGAACGGCAAATCCTGGGCGTGCGGCCGCGCAGCGAAGGCACGACTCACAACGCTGATCAAAGGCGGCAATGTGCAATGCCAAGAGCGGAGCAAGGATCGCTACGGCCGCGTCGTCGCCATGTGCAGCGCACAAGGCGTGCCCGATCTCGGCCAGGCATTGGTCTCCCAAGGGTATGCTATCGATCTCGGTGGTGAGACCGGCAATCCCTATCAGGCCGACGAGGAACAGGCCAAAACCGCCAAGCGCGGCATCTGGCGCGGCACGTTCGAGCGGCCCTCCGATTGGCGCCAGGCCCATCCGCGCCTGTAGCGAAAGAGAATAAAATGGATTCCGTATTCAATTTGGATCTCGCGCTTTCCGTCGCGCTTGGCATCGGACTTGCCGCGGCAACGGGCTTTCGCATTTTCCTGCCCATGTTGGTGACCAGCATCGCGGCGAATACCGGACATTTGCCGCTCGCGGAAGGTTTTGCTTGGCTCGGCACGCCGTCCGCGCTGATCGTGCTTGGCGTCGCCGCGACTGCAGAAATTTTGGGCTACTACATTCCCGGTGTCGACAATCTGCTCGACACGCTGGCCACGCCTGCAGCCCTTGTCGCCGGCACGGTGATTTCGGCTGCGGTCATCACCGATCTCCCGCCAATGGTGAAATGGGCAACCGCAATCATCGCCGGCGGCGGCATCGCCGGATTGATGCAGAGCACGACCGCCCTGCTCCGCGCCAAGTCCACGGTGATGACCGGCGGCATCGGCAATCCCGTCATCGCCACAACCGAGCTCGGCTCCTCGCTGATCGTGTCGCTGCTCGCCCTGGCAGCACCGTTCGTAGCACTGCTGCTGGTCGTGCTGTTTCTCTGGCTCGCGCTCCGCTTCCTGTTGCGGCTGACAAGGCGAGACCCAAAACCGCTGAAGGAGTGACGGATGAAGGGCAAGCGGGTGCAATTCGACGACGAGATTTTTGCTGCGCTCGAAGCGGTCGCGCAACAGCAACGCGTGAGCTTTCAGGATCTTGCCGACGAGGCCTTCAAGGATTTGCTGAAGAAGCACCACCAGCCTGTCGGCTTCAAAGCGGCGCTGAAGGAAAGTCTGTCGGACAAGGACAAGCCGGCCGGGGTGAAGGTGGTGAAGCTCAATCCTCGCAAAGGCCGATGAACTCGAAGCCGAGATCCTCGCAGAGATCCCGCGCATCGTCCTCGCTCGAAGCATCGATATAGACCCGGGCAGCACCATCGCAGGCGCAGAACAGCACCCGCGGACGGGGAGCCCGTAATGGCCTCGCCCTCACCTCGACCAGATCGACGCTGACACGCATAGCGGATGTAGCTGGCATGACTCCGACCTCAACACAGTTCCTATTCTGTTCTTCTACCTGATTCGCTGCTTCGGGTCGATGCGTGGGGTTAAACTGCCCCCCGCAAAGTCTGCGGCCTGCCCGCCAAGCACGGCTTCGGTCGCGGTTGCCACAAAGAAAGTTCCCCGTTTTTTCTTGATTTCATTGATTTTTTTGCCGGAATCACCCGTTTTTTGCCGGAACCACCCCTGGGGCCTGCCAGTTATCCCGGTTCGAAGAGACCCCGAAAGGAGAATAACAATGGCCAAGAACGAAAAACCCAAGGACCCCACCTCGCCGATCAGCGCCGGTGGCGGCCGTGAGCAGCCTGACAAAGGCGGCCAGCGACCGGGCCAGGGCAATCCAGGCCAGGGTAACCCCGGCCAGAATCCCGGCCAGGGCGGGCAGCGGCCCGGACAGGACAAACCGGGACAGGGCGGACACCGCTAAGCATCCCGGCATGTGTCGCGCGGACGGTGGAGTTTGAGCCCGGCCGCGCGTGAAAAGGCCCGGCCCTGGACGCCGGGCCTTTTTTCCGCTCAAGCAGCGAAAAGGTAGCGCATAAAAAATGCCTCTCGCGTTCAAGCAGCGAAGCGGTAACGCGAATAAAGGCGCGCTCAAATAGCGGAGCGGTAGCGCGGATAAAAACGCGCTCAAGTAGCGGTAGAGCATAAAAATTCATCGCCATGACATGAACCGGGCTTACCGAGCTTTGCCCCGGTTGTGACGCTCGCCAATGAGCTGCCAATAAGCCTTGATCTCGTGTATAAATCCGCCCACGAGGTGTCATGCGTTTCCTGACGTCGCTGCATCATTCCAAATTGATAACGCGCTTGGGCAGCGCTTTTGCCGAGGCCTATATCCGCCTCGTGTTCCGCACCAGCAAAGTGGTGCGCGACCCCCCCGACATCGACGCCAAATTGTTCTCCGAGCACCCGCAGATCTTCGCCATGTGGCATGGGCAGTTCTTGATGGTGCCGATGATCAAGCCGGAGACGGAAGCCGACATCGCCATCATCGTCTCCCGCCACAGAGATGCGGAGATGCTCGCGAGCATCCTTGGGCGCTTCGGCATGAGCGTGGTGCGGGGCGCGGGCGATGCGGGACGGACGCAGAAGAACCGCGGCGGCCCTGCAGCACTCCGCGGCGCGCTCCGCGCGCTGAAGGGTGGCGCCACCTTCGCCATGACGGCTGACGTTCCGCCTGGTCCGGCGCGACAGGCGGGCCCGGGCATCGCGCTGCTGGCTAAGCTGTCCGACTGCCCGATCGTGCCTTGCGCCATGGCCACCAGCCGCGCCTTCTCGATCAGGACCTGGAGCGCCTTCACCTTCAATCTGCCGTTCTCCAAGCTCGCCATCGTGGTCGGCGATCCGATCCGCGTGCCGCGGCACGCAGGCTCGATCGAATTGGAGAAGGTGAGGCTCGCGGTGGAGCGCGGCCTGAACGAGGTGACGGCGCGCGCCTACGCGCTTGCCGGCGGCAAGGACCCGCTGCCGAGAGTCGCCTGAGGCGAACTGCGTCATTCCCAGACACGACACGGCGTTATTTGCTAGAGTGCCGCGCGGCGCAAAGGACGGCACATGGATCTCTCTCACATCAAGGTCGGCGAAAATCCTCCGCACGAAGTCAATGTCATCATCGAGATTCCGCAAGGCGGCGTTCCAGTGAAATACGAAATGGACAAGGCATCCGGCGCCATGTTCGTCGATCGCTTCCTTCACACGGCGATGTTCTATCCCGCCAATTACGGCTTCATTCCGCACACGCTTTCCGAGGATGGCGATCCGATCGACTGCATGGTGATCGCGCCGACGCCGGTTGCGCCCGGCGCCGTTATCCGCGCCCGGCCCATCGGCG